>JAADGX010000085.1 GCA_013152135.1 Chlorobiota bacterium | reverse complement strand
GCGCCCGGCGGCGTTTTTCATGGCTGTTACCATGCTGGTGGCGGCAACCAGGATGTTGACGGAGAAGGAAAGCCTGGGTGCGGCGTCGCAAGCCATTGAAGCAGGTGTCGTGTTTCTGAGCCTGATTTTTCTTGGAGCAGGACGCTATAGCATGGGTGCCGCGATGGGGAAAAAGCGAACAGCATCCTCAGACGATACCGGCGATACGCCTTCTCCTCCCTTTTCGCAGCAGTGAACAAAAGGTAACGCGCGAATTGACTTTTCGCGGGCTGCATTTGGGAGTATCTTTTTATGATGTTGATGTTCATGACTTGCCCGAATTGAGCAATGATACCTGACTTAAATGACGCCGTTTATTTCGGTCGATATTGGCATCGGGTGGAAGACGGCAAAATCCAGTGCGATTTATGCCCGCGGTTGTGCCGGGTGAAAGAAGGCCAGAGAGGATTCTGTTTCGTTCGCAAAAACATCGGGGGTCGTATGGCCCTGACGACTTACGGACGAAGCAGCGGTTTCTGCATTGATCCAATTGAGAAAAAGCCGTTGAATCATTTTTATCCGGGGACCAGCGTTCTTTCATTTGGTACTGCGGGATGTAATCTCGGATGCCGGTTTTGCCAGAACTGGGACATTAGCAAGTCGCGTGAGACGGAACGATTGAGCGACAGGGCTTCGCCGAGACAGATTGCTCAAGCTGCTGAAGAATACGGCTGCCGCTCGGTTGCGTTCACGTACAACGACCCCGTGATTTTTGCCGAGTATGCCATCGATATCGCCGCCGCCTGCCGAGAACGTGGCATTCACACGGTTGCCGTGACGGCGGGCTACATCACGGATGAAGCACGCCCGGAATTCTTCGCTGCCATGGATGCCGCCAATATTGACTTGAAAGCCTTTTCGGAAGATTTTTACCACAAGCTCTGTGCGGGCCATTTGCAACCGGTACTGGATACGCTGAAGTACCTCGTCCGGGAAACGGAAGTGTGGGTCGAGATTACGACCCTCCTTATCCCCGGCGCGAATGACAGCGAGGAGGAAATCCGGAGCTTGTCCGAATGGATCGCCGCCGAGCTCAGTGTTGATGTCCCTTTGCATTTTACAGCGTTCCATCCTGATTTCAGAATGACGGACTATCCGCCGACACCCCCCGCGACGTTGTTCCGGGCAAGGGAGATAGCGTTGGAAGCGGGACTGCACTACGTTTACACGGGAAATGTTGTCGACCGGACGGGAGGAAGCACCTACTGTCCGCACTGCGGTAAATTGCTCATCGAGCGGGACTGGTACGAGATTGGGGCCTACAACCTGGATGGAAATACATGTGGATTCTGTGGGGGCGCTATTGCCGGACGCTTCGACAAACGACCGGGTGACTGGGGCAGGCAACGCCGACCGATTCGTATTGGCGCCACGGTGTGAGCATCTCGCCTGCCAGACGAGCTACTTGCCCGTCCTTGGGACTTGCATCCGAACACGTTTCGTGATCCAGTCGGCAATATCGAATACTACCAGGCTGTCCACGTGAGTCCGGATATAGTAATCGCGTGGCGAGGGTGCGGGGAAGATCAGAACGTTTTCGAAAAGGTGATTCAAATCGGGATAGAACTTGAAAGCAACAGCACGTGTGTCGCTGAAGAGGCTTTTCCATTCACCCAATTGCTTCATCCCATACTCAAAATCACGGCCTCCCTGCACGATGAATAACGGTGCTACGAAGGAAGAACGCAGGAATACCTCCGGTGACGATTCTTTGAGTTCGTAGAAATACCGGGCGGGCATGCCGAAAACGCGGGACGAGTCCGGTAGTAAACCAGCGCGGAGGGAATCAAGTCGAGGTATGAGCGCCTCGGAAACGCGTGAATAACCACGCAAGGAATCAGGAAGCGAGAGGAGGTGCTTGACTCTTTCGCGGAGACCATCCGTTACACTTTTTGCCGGAGACCCCATGATGATGCCGCCTGCAAGGAGGGGCTTTTCCGCAAGTAAGCGTGGAACGAGATACCCTCCTGTCCCGTGTCCGACAAGGAAGATTCGTGTGCTGTCGAGATTCATCCGAGTTTTGATAAAGTCGATGGTTCCGTATACGTCATCGATTATTTCGTTCTCCAGAGAAACCGAATCCGGCGACAGTTGGCCGGGGTATGCATAGGTGCGTTTCTGGTAACGCATCCCGGCGATGCCGCGACTGGCTAGTCCCCAGGCGAGGTCTTTGAAAAACACGTTCAGTCCGCGGGTTTCGTTTTCGTCCCGGGGTCCGGCATCGTGGATGAATATCACAACGGGGTAGGGCGGTTTCCCCCGTGGGACGGTGAACTTTCCGGGTAACAAGTTCGCGTTTGCGCCGAGAAGAACAGGCAATTCGGTGAAGGCGCTTGTATCCACGTAGGACGGGGGATCGTAAGGAATAGTCGGCCGAAGAAGAGTTGTTCCAACCAGGCGGACGCTGTCGTCGAAGACGAAGCGCCAGGTGAACATGCCTTTTTGGAGGCAACACAAAATATCCACCACGTGGGAGGACGTGATTTTCTTATACACCGGGAGGATGAGAGAATCCAAGGTTCCAAACCGCTCTTCGATCATCGCGATCTGCGTGCGGACTTTCTGTCTCGTATAATTCTCCTGGAAACCCGGACGCACGTACGGAGAATAACCGGTTGTGTCGTCATGGAACATGGCCTTCGCCATGGAAAGAGCGCGGTCAACCCAGGGATTGCTTTCCTTTTGCGAACAGGAAGCGGCAACAAATAAGAGAAAAGAGACGCAGAGAAAGAACAGACGGTGGGAAAAGCGATTCATACTTCGTTCTGAAAATGCCGGAAATGGTTGATTTCTTTTTTATAAATAAGTATAATTGTATCTATGCTTTTTTACAGGCTAAGAAAAATACATTAAACAATCGATATCATAAAGGATAATTTATGCCACAACACGCTTCAGCAAAACGCCGCATGCGAATTTCCGAGCGGCGCCGTGCGTACAATCGTTCCTACAAGTCGCGAATGCGCAAGATGTTGAAAAGAGTCAGGTCCGCAGAAAACCCGGAAAAAGCGGAACAACTGTATCGCGAGACCGTCTCCTTACTGGATCGCCTGGTCATCAAAGGCGTCGTCAAGAAGAACACTGCAGCGAACAGGAAATCCAAGCTGGCAAGGCACATAAACAAATTGCGCCAGGCTTCCTGAATTACTGTATTTTTTGTTAACCCCATCATGTTACAGATGGTTTGGGGTGCCAGGAAATACCCGGATAAATGTGTAGTGGGGTATTTCCGTGACGCCTCATATTTTGGAAGAGTGCATAGAGCAGTGTACATTCCATTTGCATTCAATGGAACCTCCTAGAACCGGCATGATGTGTTTGTTGCTGTTCCACGAACTGGAGCAACGCCGTTCATGACGGGATCGCTGATCCTGGATGTATCCCTGTTTTTTCTCACCTTTCTTTTTTCCGGAATTATTTCCACCGGTGAATTCGCGATTTTAAGCATTCCCCGAAGCCTGCTGGAAAAGCTGGTGGACGAGGAAGGGAATCGTCCCGCGGAACTGGCTCTTCATCTTCGGGAAAACGAAGATTCCTTTACCGCTACAGTCCAGATTGCAACCCGCTTTCTGAATGCCGGAGGAGCAGTCGTTGGCGTGTTGATGTTCTTGCGCTATGCGACCGCCGAGTTGAATCGTCTTTTGCCGGATTTCACTGATGCATTCTGGTGGGGTGGGTTATTCCTCCTGATCGTCTTGATTTCCGGGATCATCGTTCTCGCAAACGTCCTTTTACCGAGGGCGTTCGGAACCCGGTATGCCAGGGCATTGGCATTGCGTCTTGCCCCGATGATGAAAATGCTGTTCGTTCTTACGCGGGGCCCGCAGAAAATTCTTTTATTGCTGGCAGACATGATCCTTTTTCCTTTCAAGGACAAGAGCACGTTCGCGGAGCCCGAACTTTCAGAAGAAGAAATACGGGATATGCTCGAGGAAAGCAGTAAATCCGGTATCATTGATGCAACGGAGCATAAGCTCATCGAGAGCGTACTGAATTTCACCGACAAGGTTGCCCACGAGGTCATGATTCCGCGAACGGAAATTGTGGCCATCGATCTTTCCATGCCTCCCGACGACGTGCTCAAAGTGGTCACGGAAAGTCGATACACGCGGCTACCGGTTTACGAAGGCGCAATTGACAACATCAAGGGAATCATCTATTCAAAGGACGTCATCAACCTCATCCTGCACAAGAACCTCATCATACTTCACGATATTCTTCGTCCCGCCTATTTCGTGCCGGAATCGAAACCGATAGCGGAATTGCTTCGGGAGTTTCAACGGAAAAAAGTGCACCTTGCCATCGTGGTGGATGAATTCGGTGGGACGGAAGGGATCATAACAATGGAGGATATCCTGGAAGAAATCGTCGGGGACATACTCGACGAGTATGATGAAGAGCCGACTCTCCTGCAATCGATCGGGGAGGGGAAATTCATCGTTCAGGGGGCCATGAACGTCACCGAGTTCAACGAGGCGACGGGCATGGAAATACCGGAAGATGATGCCTATGAGACGATGGGGGGATTCATTTCGTATATTTCCGGAAAGATCCCTCAGCGCAATGAGACGTACCGGGTGGGGGACTACGCGATTACCATTCTCGAAGCCGACGAACGAAAAGTCGAAAAAATGAAGATCGAACCCGCGCCCGAAGTTGTACCAGGCAATACTGCAGAGACCAGGCGCGAAAATGAATCCATCACCTGACCCGAATGAGGTAATTGAATGCTCGCAGTATTCTCCCTGATATTCGCCGTTGTCCCCATGGTCTTTTACCTGTGGATGGTATGGTTGATGGACCGCTACGATCGTGAACCGATCGGTCTGTTGATGTTGCATTTCCTGTGGGGAGCGTTGGGTGCCGTGTTCTTTGGCATCATCGGCAGCATCATCCTGTCGGCGCTCGTGGGAACCAATGAATTCGGTGACGCGATTTTTGTCGCTCCCGTGGTGGAAGAAATAACAAAAGGGATACTCCTTTTTGCTACTGTTCGCATGCGGCGTTTTGATAACATCACCGACGGCATCGTGTATGGTATGGCCATCGGTCTCGGCTTCGGCATGACGGAAAACTTCCTGTATTTCCTTTCCGCGCAAACCGTCGGCGACTGGGTCTTCCTGGTTATCGTGCGAACGTTGTTCTCTGCGGTCATGCATGCCATGGCGACCGGTATATTTGGAGCTTTCGTGGGAGCAACCAAGTTCAGCGGTTTTTTCAAGCGCGTCGTTTTTCGTCTGCTCGGATTGTTCATTGCCATGCTCATGCATTTCACCTGGAATTACTCGGTAAGCATTAATGATCCCGCCGCGCAGGGATTGGGGTTGGTGTTCATCCTGATCAGCGTCGTCATTATTTTCGTCATTTTGCAGATCGCTCTTGCCTACGAGAGCAAGCTCATTCGACGGGAACTTGGAGAAGAAGTCAAACTGGGAATCATACCCGCCGAACACTTGAGCTATCTTCCTTACTCGAGCAAGCGTAGGTTGCAGGGATGGATGCCTGTTGCGGACAAGAAAAAGGAATATATTCGCCTGGCCACGGAGCTGGCCTTCCGCCGCTACCAACTGGTTCGTTGTAAAGAGAATGAACGCCAGTCATACGAGAATGATATCGAACGCATCAGGCGGGAGATCAAACTGATTTTCGGCGTCGACGAGACGGCCACGCCCCAGACCCTTTTCTGACATCAATCGCGCCATCCATGATTCATGCACTTTTCGTTTTTGGGACACGACCCGAGGCCATCAAGCTGGCTCCGGTCATTCACCAATTCCAGCGGCAACCGGATCGGTTCCGGGTTTCCGTCTGCTTTACCTCCCAGCACAAGGAACTTCTGCGGCAGGTAACTGAATTCTTCAATATCACGGAAGACGTCGATCTCGACGTGATGATCGAGAACCAGACGCTTGAGCACGTTACCAGCGAAGTGATCCTTCGAATGCGTAACGTCCTCCGGGATTTCAAACCGGATGTCATCCTGGTGCAGGGTGATACGACGACGGTTTTCGCGGCGGCTCTTGCCGCTTTTTATCAGAAAGTGAAAGTCGGTCATGTGGAGGCTGGTTTGCGTTCCCACGAGCGGTACAGCCCGTTCCCGGAAGAGATCAACCGGCGCCTGGCATCGGTGCTTGCCGATTTTCATTTTGCCCCTACGAAAAAGGCGGCGGCTAATCTGGAAGCGGAAGGCATTCCGCCGGAGCAGATCTTTGTTACGGGCAATACGGTCGTTGACGCTTTACACCTCGGTTTGTCGTTGTTGAACCAGTGGCCACGGGAGCAGCGTCGCGCCTTGTGGAGCGAAGCTGGGTTATCCGAGGATTTTATCGATAGAGTTTTCGATGATGAAATTCGTCTGATTACCGTGACGGCGCACCGTCGCGAGAGCTTCGGAGCGCCGTTTGAGGATATGTGCCGCGCCATGAGGGATATTGTGGATGAAGCGGAGGACGTCGAGATCGTGTACCCGGTTCATCCGAATCCGAACGTGCGCGCAACCGTAAACAATGTCCTCCAGGGTCATGCACGGGTCCATCTTATCGAGCCTGTTCGCTATGAACAATTGATTGATTTCATGTCTCGCAGCGTTCTCCTCCTCACCGATTCGGGTGGCATCCAGGAAGAAGCGCCGTCGTTGAATAAACCCGTACTGGTCATGCGGGAAGTTACCGAACGGCCTGAAGGCATCGAGGCTGGCGTCGCAAAGTTGGTGGGTACGAACCGGGATGTCATCGTTTCCACGGTACGAAACCTGCTGCGTGACAGAGACGCGTATGCGCGAATGACAGGGGGTGGAAATCCGTATGGCGACGGCAAGGCAAGCGAACGAATCGCGGTCATCATAACGGAAGGATTTTCAGAAGAAGGATGAAAATTGTTTTTGATGCCCGCCCGATAACAAAACATTCGTCGGGAATTGGAACGTATTCACGCGAACTCCTGCTTGCATTAGTTGATCTCATCGATCCGGTGGAGCAATTATACCTGTACTCGGGGCGGCGTATCCAGGAGGTAAAAAGACGGGAAGATTGTCAGGCGGTGTTCAGCGAAATCCCCGATCGCGCCATGTTTCACTTGCCGTATTTCTTGCGATTGCCACGGGCGTTGCGATCCGTGGGAGCGGACGTTTATCACTGCCCCGAATTCTTCGCGCCTTCGTTTGGCCTTCCGTGCAAAATGATCGTGACCATCTACGATTTGATTCCGCTGGCGATCCCACACTTACTGCCCCGTTCGAAAAAATCCCGTTTAATAAAGTTGTACAAATGGTATATCAGTCGGGTAACGAAAAAAGCGGAATGTGTTATAACCATCTCCCAGTGGTCCAAGCGTGATATATTGCGCTTGATCGGGATCGAAGAGGGTAAAGTACGCGTGGTTCACGCGGCGCCGATTCCCCTGGCCACTCCTATCAGACCAAAGGTATTGGAAGGGGACGGGCCGTTCGTCCTTACTATTGGCAGGAGCGATCCTTACAAGGGGTTTGCGCTTCTTGTCGAGGCTTTTATACGTGCCAAGAAGGAAGTTTCCTTTCCGCACCGACTCGTTATTACCGGACCGTTTGACTCCCGGTATACCGATCATATACAGGCCGCAAATGATGCCGGGGCCCGCTCTGATGTAATCTTTACCGGTTACGTCAGCAATTCCGAATTAAGCTGGTTGTTACAGCACGCCGACCTGTACGTTCACCCATCGTTGTACGAAGGGTTTGGACTTCCGCCGCTCGACGCTCTGGCATGTGGAACTCCCGTGTTGTCGTCGAATCGAACCTGTCTGCCGGAAATTCTGGGTCAGCATGCTCACTTCGTCGATCCGGAAGACCCGGAAGAATTCAGGAGCGCGTTTCAAATGCTTCTAACCGATGAAAAGCGGAGAACATCTTTTGTTCAATCCGGAAAGGATCACGCGGCATCATATTCATGGAGACGGGCCGCGGAACAAACACTGGATATTTATCGAGAAGTCGGGCGCGGCGGGTGACTTGAAAAGAAAAAAGCGTTATGTTGCGGGGAGGGAATTTCCGCCGTGTAAGCTATGAACGTGTACGAACGACTGAATATCGATAAAGGGCTTTTTCTTGCGCCGATGGAAGATGTAACCGATATCTCGTTTCGTCTTCTGTGCAAGAAGTTCGGAGCGGATCTCGTGTTCACGGAATTCGTCAATGCTGACGGGCTCGTGCGCAGCAAGAAGCCAGCGAAGACGCACGCGAAAATGATTCTTCACCCGGAAGAGCATCCGATCGGCATTCAGATTTACGGGGGTGACATCGAGACCATGATTCCGGCCGCGGAAATGGCGGCGGCGAGGGAACCCGAACTGATCGATATTAATGCTGGCTGCTGGGTGAAAAAAGTGGCGAAACGCGGCGCCGGAGCCGGCCTGTTGCGCGATCTGCCCTACATGGTCAAAATGGCCGGGGCAATTGTCAAGACGGTGGATTTGCCGGTAACGGTGAAGACGCGACTTGGTTGGGACCAGGATTCCATCCAGATCGTCGAATTGGCGAAGATGCTCGAGGATGTTGGTGTCCAGGCGCTCACCGTTCATTGCCGGACACGGGCCCAAGGTCATAGTGGAACACCGGACTGGTCATGGATACCGAAAATAAAATCCGCTGTTTCCATACCGGTTGTGCTCAATGGCGGGGTGATGACGGCGGAAGACGTCAAGAGCGCATTCGATCAGACGGGATGTGATGCCGTCATGATTGCGCGGGGCGCCATAACGAATCCCTGGATTTTCCGGCAAGCGAAAGAGTTTATGGCAACGGGAAAAGTCACAACGGAACCTTGTCTGGACGAACGCATTCACGTATGCCTGGAGCTGCTGCAACTGGCCGTACGTTACAAGGGTGAGCGCAGGGCGGTCTTGGAAATGCGCAAACACTATTCGGGATTTTTCCGCAATGTCCACAATATAAAGTACTTGCGCATGAGGTTGATGGAACCGGAAACATACTCCGAAGTTGAAGAAATCTTATTGCAATATCTAAAAGATCAGGAAACACGGGCCGCATAAAAGAAGAAAATTGGCGTCTAAACCGGTATCGATCTTGACTATCTGTCTATTTCTCGTTATACTTACTTATGTTCATGGTAGTTAGAATAATTTTCTCATATTTCACTTTAAAGAAACAATCCCTATAGGAGGCTTCTCTATGCAAAAACTCCGCGTTACCATGGCTCTATTGGTAATGAGCCTCGTACTGTCGAGTGGAGCAATCATCAGCGGGTGCTCTTCCAGTGCCACACCCGAACAGCTTCAGCGAATCAGCGAGCTTAAGAGGGAAATTTCGTCATTGGAAAGCGCGATCCAGACCAAGCAGAATCAGATCGGTCAACTCGACCGACAGATTTCCGCCATGGACGCCAAGTTGACCCAGTGCGCCAAGGACAAAGACCTGGTTCGTCAGCGTCTGGCAAACTGGCAGGGTGAATAATTCATCGCCCGAGACTTCATCTGGATTTTTTCTTAACCCAATGACATTGCCCAAGGAGATGACAATGAAATTCAAAGTATTTTTTCCTTTCGTAGTAGCGCTACTGGTTATGGTTGCAGCGTTTCCTCTGCAGGCGCAGGAGGAAATGACTGAGGAGCAAGCTGCCCAGAAGATTCAGCAGTTGGAGAAGCGCGTGCAGGAGCTGAAGCGTCAGGCCTCCTCGCTCGATGCGCAAATCACGGATAAGAACAACACGCTAAAGCAAAAGCGCTCGGATTACGACAAGTGCGTCGATGAATTGTACGCGCTGGTTGGTGCCACGCGTGCGGACGTCGATGCATACGAAGCGCGGTTGAAGAGACTGGAAAACAAGATTGCTGATTTGTTACGTCTTTCACCGACCGATTTGCTGGCGCGTAAAAGTGAAGTTGACGATGCCGAACGGGAATACAATGAACTGGCGGCAAATAAGATAAGTCTCCTGCCCGCGTTTTACGACCGGGTTCAGAAAGTCGGAGAAAACATCAAGGCATTGCGTGAGACGCTTTCCCGGGCGGAAAAAACGTACATCGTGGGCACATGGGCACGCGACCGCGACTGCCTCTGGAATATTGCAAAGAAGCCTGACATTTATGGGGATGCATTCAAATGGCCAAAGATCTGGCAGAAGAACCGGGATCAAATCCGGAACCCCGATTTGATTTATGAAGGACAGGTGCTTCGTATTCCTGCTCCCGGCCCAATGACGTACGAGGAAGAAAGCGCCGCCCGCAAGTACTATCGTCAAAAGCGGGAACGGGCCGCGATGGAGCAGACAGGCGAGACAAAGTCCACCGGCGAGAACATAAACAAATAGCTCTCTCGTTCTTGAAAACGAATCATTGTTATTTATTGCGCCCTTGCCGTAAAGGTGAGGGCGTTTTGTCTTTTTTGTTATGGACACGATTGAAAAACGACTAAAAACAAACGGCGCGGATCCCCGGATCTTGTTTGGATTCGGCGATTCACATCTTCTTTACCTCGAACAGCGGTTTGACGTCACCATTGTCGGCCGGGGCGATACGATAATTGTTCGCGGCAGGAAAGAAGATGTTGACACGATTGAACGCATCTTGAAAGAGATGAAATACATCGCGCAAAAGACCGGTACGCTATCGGAAAAGGATGTGCAGACTGTTGTTGATCTTATCGCTTCCGGCAAGAATATGGAGATGCCGCCGGAGGAAGTCGATTCGATCGTCCTCTACACGAAGGGCGGGTACATCAAGGCGAGGACACCCGGTCAGCTTGCTTTTCTCAAGGCTGCGCGGACCCACGACATTGTGTTCGCCATCGGTCCGGCGGGGACCGGTAAAACGTATATGGCCGTCGCCTTGGCTCTTGCCGCTCTTCGAAACCACGAGGTGGGAAAGATCGTGCTGGCCCGGCCCGCCGTGGAAGCGGGGGAACGCCTCGGATATCTCCCCGGTGATTTGCAGGAAAAAGTCGATCCGTATCTGAGGCCCCTGTACGACGCCCTGGAAGATATGCTGCCACCGGACAAGCTCCGGGCGTACCTCGAACGACGAATTATCGAAATTGTGCCCCTTGCGTACATGAGGGGACGAACGTTGAACAACGCCTTCATCATCATTTGAATGAAACCGTTCGTATGCCTCGATGATATTGCGCACTAATTTGTGCCGCACGACATCCGCCTTGGTAAAATACAA
>JAADGX010000201.1 GCA_013152135.1 Chlorobiota bacterium | reverse complement strand
TCGCTATCGCTATTGTTGTCGCAATCGTTGTCGTTGTCGGAATCGAGATATCGAAACGAATCCTCTCCGACCCCGCGTTCTCGCTTATCGAGCTTCGTCAGCCGTTCCCGATTCTCTTGTACAGCGCATAAACGTACGGCCTTGGATCGCCGTGAGGATTGAGGTACGTATAATCGAAATGCGAAATGAGCGTAAAGAATTCGCCCAGTCTTTCGGAAAGCTCTTCGACGGAATACCGGTGAACCTGCAAGCCCGCGCATTTCTCCGCGCCGGTTTTTGAGAACTCGGCAAAAATGGCATGCCCGCCGGTTTTCAAAGCCGATCTCACGTTGTTGAAATATCCCTTGATATCGTCTTCGTCAGTCAGGAAATGCAGTACGGCCCTGTCGATCCAGATATCGACGTGAGGAACCGTATCCGGGACCGGCAAAGCGATGTCCCGGCAAAGCCAATGAATGTCATGCTCTTCACCTTGCAGCCTCGCCTTCACCTTGTTCAGCGCCTCGGCGCTGATATCATTGAGGACCAGTTTCACGCCCCTCGACAGCAGTTCCTCCACCAGGATCGAAGTGCCCGCTCCCGGAAGAAAAACCGTCGATTGCTCCCATCCCGGGATTTGATCCAGTAATTTCAAGGTCCGGGATGCATCCCTTTCATACCATCCCAACATTTCATCTTCCGTCTTGGAAAATATTCGATCCCAATGTTCGCCGGTTGATTTCATGGATATTCCTTCATTTCCAGGAATCGGCATTGCTGCTTCAGCTCGAATACCGTTCAGTTCACCTTCGGTTTCCTGTTTTTCTTTCTCTCGTTCTCATCGAGAAGAATTTTTCGTATACGAATGGATTTCGGTGTGACCTCGACGTATTCATCTTCCCCGACGTATTCCATGGCTTCTTCCAGAGAGAATTTCGTTGCCGGGGCTATCGAGGCTTTATCGTCGGAACCCGCCGCCCGCATGTTCGACAGCTTTTTGGTCTTGGTCACGTTTATTACAATATCATCAGATCTCGTGCTCTCTCCCACGACCTGTCCCGCGTAAACCTTCTCGTTCGGCTCGATAAAGAATCTGCCCCTGTCCTGCAGCTTATCGATCGAATACGCTATGGCAGTTCCCGTTTCCATGGCGATCAGCGCGCCGTTTCTCTTTGCTTGTATCTCGCCTTTCCATGGTTCGTAGCCCTTGAAACGATGCGAAATCACCGCTTTGCCTTCCGTTGCCGTCAATATGGGATTTGTAAGACCTATCAGGCCCCTGGCAGATAATTTAAATTGCAGATTCACCCTGTCGTTCTTTTTCTCGATGCTCAGGATATCGCCTTTTCGCTTGACGATGATCTCGATGACTTTCCCGGAAAACTCCTCCGGCACGTTTACATACAACAGTTCAACGGGCTCGTGCTTGAATCCGTCTATTTCTTTAATAACCACCTTCGGTTGACCTAACTGAACCTCGTATCCTTCCCGCCTCATCGTCTCGACCAAAATGGATAGATGAAGAATACCCCGGCCGTAAACCAGCAACTTGTCGGGCGAATTCGTCTCTACAACGTTTAACGCCAGATTCTTTTCCGTTTCTTTCAACAATCTATCTCTTAGATGCCTCGATGTGACGTACTTCCCCTCTTTTCCGAAAAACGGCGAGTTGTTGATGGTGAAAAGCATGCTCATGGAAGGTTCGTCTATGGATATCGGTTTCAGCGCTTCCGGTTCTTCGAAATCTGCGACGGTATCACCGATATCGAAGTCATCCAGCCCCATTATGGCAACTATTTCACCCGACGTTATTTCCTTTTTGGTTTTTTCCTTTCCCAGCCCTTCGAAAAGATAAAGCTCCTTGACGACGGATTTGTTCACCTGGCCATTTCTCTGGACAACGGACACCTGGTCACCCATTTTAATGCTTCCCCGATGGACTCTTCCCACGGCAATTCTCCCCGTAAACGAGGAGTAGTCCAACGAACTGACCTGTAATTGCAACGTGCCGGGTTTGATTTCCGGGGGATCAAAGTATTCAATAATCGTATCCAACAAATACGCGACATCGGCAGTGGGTGTTTTCCAGTCCGGACCCATCCATCCTTGTTTCGAGGAACCGTACACGATGGGAAAATCCAGTTGTTCTTCGGACGCATCAAGGGAAAACATCAGTTCGTAGACGGCATCGCTCGCCTCTTCCGGGTCGCAGTTCGGCTTATCGACTTTATTGATGACAACTATCGGTTTCAAGCCCATCTCCAACGCTTTTTGCAACACGAATCGCGTCTGGGGCATGGGACCTTCGAAGGCATCGACGAGCAAAAGTACCCCGTCGGCCATGTTCAACACACGCTCAACTTCTCCTCCGAAATCAGAATGTCCCGGAGTATCAATTATATTGATTTTCGTCCCCTTGTATCGCACTGAGACATTTTTCGATAAAATCGTTATTCCCCTTTCCCTCTCAAGGTCGTTTGAATCCAGTATCAAATCCCCCATTTCCTGATTATCCCTGAACAATTTCACCTGGTGCAGGATCCTATCGACCAACGTGGTTTTACCGTGATCAACGTGTGCGATAATCGCAATATTTCTTATGTCCATTATATCCTTGGTTCTTTTTAAATGAACTTTAAAGTTAGTAAAAATATTATCCTGGAAAAAATTCGTTTAAAACCACGATTGCAGATCGACGGGCATTACAATCAATATTCAATCCTGTCGCCCGTACACGGTTGATGCCGCTACGAACTTCGGACAGGGCGCGATCCTGATCTATGTGAAGTTCTTCTTTTGGATTCTCACGTGATCTGCGAGGAGCGCCCGGCGGCTGATGGAGGAGGTCCGGAGTCGCCAAGGGGCTTTCCGCGGCAGCGAATTAATATCCGAGGGGTGATTACGTCAAGAACTCGTCCAAGTCATAATTGCCACTGTTGAATTCCACAAACTCCGCCCAATTTATCGCACCATTACGGTCGCAGAATCTCTCGATGAACTGTCCGGTAAACCGATTTACAATCTTATTGCGTTCGGTACAAAGAGAGCGACGCAGAATGTTGGATGAGTTATCAAATCGGTGGATATGGTTTCGTATTGCACCATGGATCAGCCCATGGATTTATCTGCGGAAAATATTCCGCAGGCCGAGGCAAGAGGTTGATATCAGGCCGAGGCAAGAGGTT
>JAADGX010000013.1 GCA_013152135.1 Chlorobiota bacterium | reverse complement strand
CTTTCTTCGGCGTCGTCCGGTACACGCGTCTTTCCAGGCCCTCCAGGACGTTTTCGCCGGAAGCAACCGGAACCATTTCTTCTTTCAAGGTACCGTCCTGCGTTTTCTGTACGGCAAGGGAATGCGACCTGAAAGCAAAGTCATCCACCTCTTCGCGCGAAATGGAATACTTCCGGGCCAGGTTCTCGGCCGTCTGCCCCATCGTGCATTTCACAGCCGGGTCCATCAGGCCTTCCCACAGCATATCGCCGAATTTCAATTGTCCGAGGCGATATCCCAGGCGGTTGCCGAAGGACGACGTCGGGGAAAGGGTCATGTTCTCAGCCCCGCCCGCCAGCACGGTACGCGCCTTGCCCAGCATGATCTGCTCGGCGCCGCTGATGATGGACTCGAAACCCGAACCACAGATACGTTGCACCATCATGGCAGGCGTGTCCTGCGGGATCCCGCAATACAATCCGATGTGGCGTGGCAGGTAGATGGCGTCGAATCCCGCCTGGATAATGTTGGCGAAAACAACGTGATCGATGTCGTCCGGCTGCACACCGGATCGCTTGATAGCCTCCCGCGAAGCAATGATGCCGAGATCGGTCGGCGAGACCGTCCCCAACGTTCCACAGAACTTCCCGAACGGGGTCCTCGCGCCGTTCAGAATGAAAATGTCTTCGTACTTGACGGCGAATAATTTCTTGGATGTTGACATGTTTGAATTCTTGAAGTTGTAATGGAAACGGATTTACCCTTCTATGTAAAACTCAATTTTCAGACATCGATGTAGCGAAGCTCCTTTGAGCCAGCAATGCGGCGCCCAAGGCAACGGCGTACTGGGGATCCTCGACCACCTGGACTTCCGTTTGCAGCTCACCGGCCAGCAGGTCGCGAAGGTAAGGATGAAAAGCAACCACTCCCCCGCACATCAGCACCGGCAGATCGCTGCGCATTGGCAGTTTGATGATTCGCTTCACGATGGACAAGTAAATGCCGCGTGAAATGTCCTCGATGGGCACGTTGTCGAACTTCCATCCCAGGATTTCCGTCTTGGCGAACACCGTGCAGAAACTGTTGATCACACGCGATGATTGCGAGGTACGCGCCAAATCGCTCATCTCCGCTATCTCCAGCTCCGCCCTTTCCGCTATCTCGGTAATAAACGCCCCCGTTCCCGCCGAACACTTGTCGTTCATGTAGAAATGCCGCACTTCCCCTCCCGGACCGCTCTCGATAATCTTGATATCCTCCCCTCCAATATCGATGATGGATTTTTCCACGGGGTGGAGGTGGGAAACACCGGCGGAAGCGCATATCAATTCCGTTTTCCGGAGGTCACACTCGAATTTCTGCCTTCCGTACCCGGTGGCGCACGTCGCGGCGACGGGAAATCGTTCGTGTATCTCCGCCACGGTCTGGCTCTGCAATTCCCGGTGACGGCTTAAAGTAGGAATCGTCCTCCGGAAATGCATGTTTCCGTTGTCGTCGATGACCACGAATTTCGTGAACGAGGAACCCAGGTCGGCGCCGAGGTAATATGTGCTCTTATCGTGCGTCATACTCTTTCCGAACTATCAAGACGGAAATTAATCGTCCACCACTTTCATCAGAGACAGATTACGGGTCTTCCTCAAACCTGATCTTTCTCCAGCATCCGGACAATCTGGGAAACGGACATGTTGAGCGGAGCAGGGATGTGGTGCTTCTTCCCGTACTCTACGATCCTTCCGTTCAGGTAATTGATTTCCGTGGGAAGTCCCGCTTCCATGTCCACCAGCATCGAGGGCCGGTGATGCCCGGCGTTTTTCAGGTATCGAATACAGAACCGGCGGAACTTCTTTCCCAATTCGATACCCTCCGCTTCCGCGATCCGGACCGACTCGTCGATGATAGCTTCCACGAACTCCTGCCCCTGGGGAAAATCGAGAACGTCTTTCATCGTTCTCCTGGTAATAGCACACACGGGGGACAACGCAGCGTTGAGGATCGCCTTTTCCCACACGTAATCCTGGATATCGGGCGGAGTTTCGGATTCCAATCCCACCGCGTTGAACAAGGCGACAAGCTCACTGGCAATATGTTCACCGTGCCGTAACAGCGCCGCGATGTAATTGGGCGGATTGAAAAAACTCACGTGCACCACGTGATCGTCACGCAAGTTACCGGCGAAGTTGACCACCATGCGGAGTGTGCGCTCCTCGCCGAACCGCCTGGCCGCCAGTTGCTCGTTGTCGATTCCATTCTGTGCAATCAAGATGAACATTTTTCCGTTATCGATCTCCGCCAACCTGTCCACCACCTTCTGGAGACTCGGTGTCTTTGTCGAGATAATCACAAGGTCAAGTTCGTACATCTCCAGTTCCTGGATACTGTACACGGCATCGGGTACCTTAACCTTTTCGGTGAAAACATTAGTCAATCGAATCCCGGATTTTTTGATGCGGTCGATGATATTGTCCCGAACATCGCAGACGACGGTAAACACGCCGGCTTTTATAAGATAAGTAGCCAGGATACACCCGACCGGACCCATGCCGACGACCCCTACCCGAAGCTTGTTATTATTGTTATTGTTGTTGGTATCTGTCACAAACTGGCTCCACTCGCATTTACATTGACATAGATTTCATCGTGAGTTGTTCTATGAAAGTCTCCAGTCTCGTCCGGGTCTGTCCATCGGAGAAGAACCGGAGATCATTAAGATCGCCGTCTATACTCAAGGTTTCGATCCCGGTGGCCTCTTGCAATTTCCTGGGAAGACCGAACCGGCTGTTGGTGTTGTTGAAACAGGTTTTGGAATCGTGAAAAATGATGCCGTCCACGCGGTACTCTTCAACCATCCTGCGAAGATACTCCAGCTTGGTCATCTCTCCACGGTTGATGAAAATCTTCGTGTAGGCGGCCGCCATGGAAGGAAGGGGATCGTCAGGATCGAAATCATCGAACACCCAGCTGTTGCAGTACGTGGACGCCACCACGCAGGCCCGTTGCTCCACGAACAAATCGGCCATGAACCGCAGCCGACCCCAGATCGGCATGCCTTCCCAGTACAGGCGTACCTGCTCTCCTGGAACGGCGGCGACATCGCGAGCGGCTAATTCCTCCAATTCGGCCAAAGCTTCGCGGTAGAAGTCAACGCAGACCTGCGTGCCGCGCAGCACAACCACCGGCGCCATCAGGATGGTCCCGTCGAAGAATGTCAGGGGTGACGGCACGTTCCGGGCGGTTTCGAGTACCTTTTTCCACAACGTCGTTCCTTCGAGGCTCAGCCGAAGGGTTTCCTTCAGTCGCTCCGGGTCGAGCGGCTTGCCAATGACCTCTTCGCCAACGGCGATAACGTTGCGAAATTGCGCCACCACCTGGTCTATGTCCGCTCGGGTGACTTCCTCGAGATGACGGGGCGGGAAGACTCCGACGACAGGGCAGTCGAATTCCTCTCCGAAGAAATTGAACCATTCCGCTACTTCCCGGCACTGGTTGGTATTGAACACGATCAGGTCGGGCCGGGGAATGGATGGCAACCCGTAAGCCTCGGTGAGCGGTGTTTCATGCATCAGCCAGGCCCCGATATCCGCCGTCAGGTACGAGCAGATTTCTCCGGCGTAACCCGCCTGGTGCGCCCTGGGAATATACTTCAGCGCCTTCCTGGACGCGCCGAGCAAGGCCCCGTGGTTTTCCGGGAAATACACGTCGAACCCCATCGCCCGCAGGATCTCCGCCGGCCCCGCGCTCGTGCACCAGGCAAGAGGGGCTTCCAGGTTCTCGTAGTAATCCCGCAGGATCGACTTCAATTTTACTTGTGCGTTCAGCCGGGGCATGGTTACTCCAGGTGGATGACGTATACTTTGTCGGAATACACTTGCTTCCCGTCGTACAAGGCTTCAATATCCGCCTTGAATACCTTCCCCACCACGTTCGGCGCCAATTTCATGGAAGGAGTAAGCTCCTCGTTCTCGATGCTGAGCTCGTAGTCCACCAGCATGGCCGCGTTCAGCCGGTAGAACTTGACGGTCATCGAATCGTTCAATATCCTGAGGCAGCGGTTGAGACACGACGAGAGATCGGCAAGACTCCTGGGACACTCGCACGATCCCTTGAGCAGGCTCTTGTCAGGAATATTGGAGAACATGGCCTTGTTCGGAAACAGCAGCGCCACCGGGTGATCGCGTCCGCTGCCCGTTACGTACGCGTGGGTCAGGAACGCGCAATCTTTCGTAATGAGATTCTCGATTTCCGTGGGGATGACTTTCTCGGCGTTGGTCAGCTTGAAGATACGATCCTTGCGCGAAATCAGCCGCAGGCCGATGTCGGTAAATTCCCCCACGTCGCCGGTGGCGAACCAGCCATCGTCGGAAAGAACCTGTCGGGTCACCTCCGGATTCCTGAAATACCCTTTCATGACGTTCGCTCCGCGGATCATGATCTCACCGTCATCAGCAATCTTTATTTGCACGCCGGGAATGGGAAAGCCCACTACACCCGGTTCGCGCGGAACCTTTGGATCGGTAATCGTACAGCAGGGCGAGGTTTCAGTCAGGCCCCAACCTTCCATGATGGGTACGTTGCGGGACTGGAACACGTCGGAGATGTTTTTCGGCAGAGGAGCAGCAGCGGTGAAAATGAACCGCAGACCGTCGTGGAAAATGATGTTCTCCACTTCGTCGCTCTGGAGCACGCGCGTTACGATTTCCTGGTAGATCTTGGGCACACTGAAGAACACCGTGGGACGCACCCGTTTCCAGTTTTCGATCAGGAGGTCGGTGTTTTTCCCGAACCCGTGTTCAAGAGATAAAAGAGCGCCGTTCGTGATGGCCGCGTATTTCTCGAAAATCCCGCCGAAACTGTGGTGCCAGGGCAGGTAGGAGAGAAAACGATCTTCCTCGGAGAGATTCCAGAGCAAGCGCAACGCGGCCTGCTGGGACAGGATGTTTCCGTGGGTCAACTGGACGCACTTCGGTTTCCCCATCGTGCCCGAGGTGTACATCATCAGGCATACCGAATCACGAGGCACATCGTAACCGGCGAAATCCTCCGCCCTCGAATAGCCAACCATATCCCGAAAGGAATAGAGGTTCGCATGCGATTGCTCGACCGGGTCGAAATGAATGATTCCGCGGTAAGCGTGCGGAGACGAGATCTTGTCGTACTGCCCCTGATCAGCAACCACGACGAAGGCCGGTTCGCAAAACGCAACGAGGGAATCCGCGATCTGGCACGGGAACCCAGCAAAAATCGGAACGAACACCGCTCCCATCGACATTACCGCCAGTTCCATTTCCAGCATTTCCATGCGGTTGCGGGACAGCACGGCCATGCGGTCGCCGGGCTTGAACCCGTGATCGAGCAGAAACTGCTGAATGGACAGAATGTCCGAAGAAAGCTGGTTCCACGAAAGCTTCCGTTCGCTTCCGTTCCGGATTTCCTGGTAAATGATACGGTCGCCGAAGCGGGCAGTGTTATCCCGCACGAGGACCGCGATGTTTTGTTCATACTCGGGAAGTGAAAGATCGGATTGCCACACCCCGGTTTGCTTCATGCCGCTTTCTCCGCAAGTTTGAAGTGACGATACCCGCCCCACAAGGCCGCCCCGATCGCACCCGCCGTCATGGGATGCTCGGATGGGTAAATCTCCAAGGCCATGTTTTTCTTGCTTTGCTCTTCCTGGATCGCCGCCACCAACCCCTTGTCCATCGCCATGCCGCCGGTCAGGATCACCGGGGATTCCACCTTCAGCTTGCTCAACAGTTTCAGGATCCGGCCCGCAATCGAAAGATGGATTCCCTTGATGATATCAGGCGTGGGAATTCCCTGCGCCACCATGTTGATGACGTCTGTTTCCGCCAGCACGGCACAAATACCGCTTGTCCGGCTTGGATCCGTGGACTGCATCGAGAGCGTCCCCACTTCGTCGAGGGTTACGCCGAGGTAGCGGGTGATATTTTCCAGGAACTGTCCCGACCCGGAGGCGCACTGCCCCGTCATGGCGTAACTTCGAACCCGCGCTCCCTGCTCCAACGTGATCGCGCGACTGTACAATGCGCCGAGGTCCACTACCGTACGCGCCTCGGGATGGAAGTGGTACGCGCCACGGGCATGCGTGGTCATGCTGTAGAAGTGGCCGCGCTTGCGACGTACCAACTCTCCTTCGCCGGTAGAAGCGACATAAATGAGGTCTTCGTATTTCAAATTGTGCCGGTCGAAGACCTCCTGTTCCAGTTGCTCGATGACCTGAGTGGGGTTCCGTTTGCGGATCTTTTCGTTGACGATATCGACGATAACGGAATCGCCGTCGCGGTAATCGATCAGCGCCATCTTGATATAGCTGCTGCCGACGTCAATACCGAGAGTGTAATTCATAACGCTTACCTCGCTTCGCTGAATATGGCTGCGCCCAGCGCGCCCATGAAAATTGAATCCGGGTGGAGATTGATCGTGATGTCTCCGTAATTCTGGATCACCAGTTGCTTGACGTATTTGACCACCGCGGGATTGCGGGCAACGCCTCCGGTGAACGTCATTTCGTTCCGAACGCCGCCGGAGCGGGCCAACAACCCGAACGCCCGCTGCACGATGGCCTTGTGTAAACCAGCCAGGATGTTCTCTTTCTTTTCACCGAGGTTGAGATATTCCCGGAGTTCCGCTCCCGCGAAGACGGTGCACGTGCTGCAGATATTGGACTCGTACTCTGCCTTGAGCGCCAGTGGTCCCAGTTCGCCGACGCTCATACTCATCTCGTCGGAGATGTAACCGAGATAGCGCCCGCAGCCCGCCGCGCAACGGTCGTTCATCTGGAAACTCGTGACAAGCCCGTGCTCGTCCACCTGGATCGCCTTGGTGTCCTGCCCGCCGATATCGAGGACGGTCCTTGTTCCGGGAAAATACGTGTGGGCGCCCATGGCATGGCAGAGTATCTCGGACTTGATGTGCTTCTGGTCGAATGGCAGCAACTGGCGACCGTACCCGGTTCCGATGAAATCCGCGGGATCAAGGTTGATCGCTGCGACTTCACTTAAATGAACGGCGACTTCTTTACGCAGCGACCGCAATTCCTCGGGCATGAAATCCAGCGCTTGCTCCGTCAGGTCGATGAAATTGAATTCGATCAACTGGTTTTCGACGGGAGTAATACACCGGTCGTATATCGCCACAAGGTGGTCGAATAAATCGCGTTCATGGTGCTGAATGGCATGCATGTACGGCTCGCTGAACAAGTCGCGGAAAAACTCCGACGTGCTGCTGACCTTGTTGTTGAAGAACTTGTCCTTGACCGTCGTTTCCACGTCGTTACAAGCCGAGCGAATAATCTCAACGATCTCGGCCGCGGGCACGCCGTTCGACGCGTGATTCGCCTGCTCCAGCATGGCGTTTTTCAATTCGGCGAATCGTTCCTCGAACTGGAGATAGTGGAACCGCCCTTCCAGGAGTGCGACGAGGTGGTTCCAGTCGACTTCGCCGCTCGAGCTTTCTTTCATCCTCCGCAAGAGAATCGTGAACCGGGAGTTGAACTCCGCCTCCATGCGGGCGATTTCCGCGGCGACTTCATAATTCGACCGCGTGTTCGTAATGCCGCGCCCAATAATGTTGTGCTTATCATCGATAAGCACCGCTTTCGAAGTCGTCGAACCGAGATCAATACCAAGATAAGTTTTCATACCACTGCCTCCATTCTGCGCTTCATGATCTGCCGCTGTTCCAGCATCTGGAAGAAGCTGTCGAGGCGATTCTTGATATTCGAATACGAGTAGTAGCGGGGATCGACCAGGTCGGTTTCGATAAACCCGACCGGAATCTGCAAGCGTTCTTCCAACTCCCGCATCATGACCAGTTGACCGGCGGAAAACGAGTTGCAGCTCTTGATGGAATTCACGAGGAATCCATCCGCGTGGTATCGTGTAATGAACCGTTCGATAAGGTCGATCCGCTGGGGCAGGTTACGGTTGGTATAGCAACCCAGGCAATACTCGGCCAGACTTTTCAAGGGATCGTCGGAGGAATGCCGGAACCCGTCGTCGTACACACCGCCGACACGCGTGTAGGTCGATCCGACGAACACCGCTCCCATCTCGTAAAACAACTTCCAGAAGCCGCGGAAATGGGTCCAGTTGGGAGGGCCCTCGACAACGAGGCGGAAATTTTCCTCCTTGAGCACTCCGTCCGGCGTAATCGGGCCCATCTTGTTTTCAACGCGAAAGCGCACTTCGCTGGCAAGTTCCTCGTAGTAATCCACGCACTCCGGGCTGCCACGGAACGCGGTGAAAATCGGTCCGATGTAATACACACCGCCGAAGTATGCGTCGATGGGTGATGGGCGATTCTGAGCGGAGTCGAATATTTCGATCAACAAGTCTTCCGCCTTGGCGGAAAGATCGAGTTTTTCGCCCAGTTTCGTTTCGTCGAATTTCACGCCGCTGACTTTTTCGAGCTTGGGGATGACTTCCGTGCGCAATTGTTCCTTGATGTACTCGATATGATCCGGCTCGATCCTTCCCGCCTCCTGGTAGGGAATGTGGAGCATGGCGATTTCCGCGTCCGGGTACAGGTGCTTCAGGTTTTCGAACCACTTCATGAACACGAAACACCCGGTGTAACTGAGCAACAGGAGATCGGGCGGCGGGAGCTGCTGGCCCGTGGGTCCGATATTACCCTGCACCATCATGCCGATGTCGCATTTCACGTAGGAACAGATGTCCTCGGAGTAGCCCATGTCTTCCGCTTCCCGGATGTAGTCGCGGGACTTCTTGCGCATACCGGATTGAAGCGCGTTGATTTCCGGATACACGGGAAGCATGTCGAAGCTGTAGATCAACTCGGTCAAGTTGCCGGGCACAAAGGTATAGACGACTTTCTTTCCCGTCTCCCGCACCTGGGACAGTTCCATGAAATGATCCGCCAGCATCTGCTTCTGTTTGAGCATGCTGTTTTCTTTTTGAACGGTCATCTCGCCTCCCTCCAGCCGCGACAGCATCGGAGCAATTTCGGGTTATCGATGTGCATACAAGGCTCCTTCTATATAGTAGTTGATTTATATTGTTCCGTTTGGTGGAAACGCACTGGCCGTCGTGCGGCAGCATCAGCGCCGCGACTCACTCCCACAGCTTTATCATGTCCGCGAACGTACCGGCCTGCTCCTTGATGACGTGGAACTGGCCGAGGTTCTCGTGGTACTGGAATCCGAAATGACGGATATGGTTCGCGTCCATGGCTTGCTCAAGCAGGGGGCGGTCAAGCAACGCCGGGTCGCAGAAACTCGGGGCGCAGAAAAGCACACCGTCGGCCCTGCGGTCGATCACCTGCTGTTTCAATTGCTCGCCTTTCGGGTTGTCCGCTTCGTACACGGCCGAAGAGAACTCGCTGTGATCGAGGTACGCCTCGATGAGAGCGGAAATCGGATCGTCGGTGTCGCTTGGAATATCAGTCTTGATCCATTTCATCCCAAGTTGCATATCGTCCTCCACCACGTAGCAGCCGGCGTTCTCGATAGTCTTGATGAGACCGAGGGGCGGTTGTTCGCAAAAGGCCCCGGAAATCACCACGCGAATCTTGTCTTCCGGCTCCGCGTCGACTTCGCGTGCCAGTCTCAGGATTTCCTCCAGGTACTCGTTGTGCTCTTCCACGGTCATGGTTCCGCCTGCACGAAGCACGAGGTAGAAATCGACCGCGGAAATTTTATGGGGAAAATCGGAGCGTAAATCCGCGAGTTCGTTCACCAGTTTCCGGTTGTAATTATAAATCTCGATGGATGCGTTCAATTCTTCCGTCGTCAGCTCGTGTCCGTTCAAGGCCTTCAACCCTTCGATCAACCGCTCCATTTCCCGGCGATAGAACGTCCCGCCCACCTTGCGGTCGAAATTCTGGGGCAGATCGAAGTATTGGATGAACTTGTCTTCGAACTTCAACCGGAAAATCCCCGACAAATTGCGAATGACGTCGCAGATTGAAGGGAACAGGAACCCGTCGAAATGGTCCATGTTGCCGTTCAGCGCCATTTCAATTACCGTGCGCGGGATATGGCAAATATAGGATTGAAAGAACGCGTCGCCCTTGACGATGGACATACGGTCTCCGGCTCCGAAGATCCCCACGGGAAGCATGCCCATCGCATGGATGATTTCACGAGGGATGTAAATAGGCAGGTACCCAATGACACGGCGAGAGGGATCCTGCTCCTTCCATTCCCTGGCATACGAATACGAGAGGTCTTCGAAAAGCGCACGGGCTTTTTCGATGGCCGCGGTGTACTGTTCAGTTGTCATGTGTTGTTCTGCCATTTGCATTGTTCCAGATACGGTCCAGCATTTCCCGAAACGTGCCGAGTTCGGAGGAAGAGAGGACACTGGTTAATTCTTCGTCCACGGAGTTGACGATGTCGTTCATCCTTCCCAGGAGACGCCGCCCCTTGGGAGAGAGATACAATTTGATAACCCTGCGGTCTTTGGAATTCCGCTGCCGTTCGACCAGGCCATCGTTTTCCAACCGGTCGGCCAGTCCGGTGATAGCGGGCTTATCCAGGAACACGCGTTTACCGATTTCTGACAGGGATAAGCCGTCGGTCTGTGCAAGGGTGTTGAGCACCGTATATTGCACGGCCGTTACCCCGATTTCGGTCAGCCGCGTATCGAGCGCTTTTTTCATACTGCGCGCCGTGCGAACGACAAGGAATCCCGTACTTCGTTCAATGGAAGTCATACATTCGTCATTACTTCTTGTGGGAAAAGTCAATTGGATTATTCCGGAATATTTTCACGAGCGGAGATGGTTCAAAAACCAATAGTACGCATATAAACTAATAACATGTTAACTATATGTCAAGTCAAAGAGCCGCTTTTTTGGCCGGACCAGAAACCATCAATAAGTTTGGCGTCGAGAGGTGCCGAAACACTTCGCGGCATGATATCGATCATTTGGAAGAAAACTTTTCCGAGTAACGCGGCAGGTTCAACCGATCGGCGTTTACGATGCTGGGAACCGCTTCCGGCGGCGTATCGGAAAGGAATATCTCCATGTCGTCGGAATGCCATACCGGCCACCCATTGAGGATACCGACGACATTACGCGCCGCCAGTACCGCCATGCCTTCCCGCGTCCACCTCGTGGCTGAACCAAGATGAGGAGCAAGTACGACGTTCGGCAGTGTATCGAGACCCTCGGTCAACCGGGGCTCGAATTCGAACACGTCCAGACCGGCGTGAAAATCGGGATTGTTCCGGCAGTGTTCCACCAATGCTCGTTCGTCCACCACGGCGCCCCGGCTGGTATTGACAAACACCGCATGACGTTTCATTCGCGAGAAGCGTTCACGATCGATCAGATGATGCGTCGATTCGTCAAGAGGTGTGTGGATGCTGATGACATCGGAATGAATCAAAAGCCGATCCAGGTCGGTGACATAGTCGACGGTGAGCGGTTTTT
>JAADGX010000302.1:5009-6843 GCA_013152135.1 Chlorobiota bacterium | reverse complement strand
CGCTCACACCGGAGGAACGGCGCGACCCGCGGTTGCTGGTGTACTACGACTTCGAGGAAGCCGGCAGTGGAACGGTCCTGGATCAATCGACGACCGGTGCGCATGGAACGCTGAAAAACGGCGCCCGGATTATTGTCTGTTCCACGCCCGCCGATGTCGCGGGCGACCGGATTCGCCCCATATCTTTTTCGCTTGAGCAAAACTACCCGAATCCCTTCAACCCGGTCACGGAGCTGGTCTTTTCGGTGGAAAAGACACGGGTGATTTCGCTCGACGTTTACGGGCTGGACGGGAGGCGGTTGGAAACGCTGATCTCGAACGAATCGTATCTCCCCGGGCGATACACTGTCCGCTTTAACGGTGCGGCGATGCCGTCGGGAATATACATTGCCATTCTTCAATCCGGTGAGGAACGGGTTGTACGGAAAATGATGCTCGTCAAGTAAATCCTTGTGCGATACCCGTGTAAAGGGCTTAACAATTTGAATTAATTCTCGTAGCTTACGGTAATATTGGTAATGATAGCATGAATCGAATAAATAACATAGCGAAGGAGGAAGGATGAAAAAGTATCTCCCCCTTATCATCGGCGGTATTGTAATACTGATTGTCGTCTCGTGGTACATAAGCGGGCAGAATCGCCTCGTCGAAATGGAGGAAAACGTCAACGCCCAGTGGAGCCAGGTGGAAAACCAGTACCAGCGGCGGCTCGATCTTATTCCCAACCTCGTGGAAACCGTGAAGGGGTACGCGGCCCAGGAATCGAAAATTTTCACGGAAGTGGCCAGGTTGCGAAGCCAGGTGGGAAGCATCCAGGCGGGCAAGGAAATCCTCGATGATCCTGCCGCGTTCGCGAAGTTCCAGAAAGCGCAGACGGAATTGGGCGGAGCCCTGTCCCGTTTGCTCGTGGTCGCGGAGAACTACCCGGAACTCAAATCGAATGAGAATTTCCTCGCCCTGCAATCACAGCTCGAAGGCACGGAAAATCGTATCGCGGTGGCACGCAAGAGGTTCAACGAAGCGGTCCAGGAATACAACACGGCTATCCGGCGGATCCCGATGTCGATTATCGCCGCTCTCGGCGGCTTCAAGCAGAAAGCGTATTTCAGCGCCCAGGAAGGGGCGGAAAAAGCGCCCGGCGTATCATTCGAATGAGACGCTTCTTTCTGTCATATTGCGTCCTGCTTCTTCTCGTTTGCGCGACCGCCGCTTCTTCCACGGAGGTGCCGGAACTGCGCTCGTACGTGACGGACAAGGCCGGCGTGCTTACCGCAAGCGAGGTGTCCGCGCTGGAAACGATGTTGCGAGACTATGACCGCAGGACCTCCACACAAATGGTTGTTCTTATCGTGCCCAGCCTTGAAGGTGAATCCATCGAGGAATATGCCATCGCGGTTGCGGAGAAGAACCGGATCGGTCGCAAGGGAAAAGACAACGGCCTCCTGTTCCTGGTTGCCGTCAACGATCGCAAACTTCGTTTTGAAGTGGGCTATGGATTGGAACCGGTGCTTACCGATGCGCTGACATCGACGATTATTCGTAGGATCATCACCCCGAGTTTCCGGGAAGGCGATTACTACGGCGGCATCAAGGCGGGGTTGGAAACGGCGATGAAGGTTGCGAGCAACGAGTTTCCGGCCGGCGAGTTGAAGGACATGGAGGAGGATACCGGGAAGACGAAGAGCATTGGCAAGATCATCGTCTGGATCATCATCATCATTTTCGTCTTTATTCCCCGGCGCCGGCGTCGGGGTGGAGGAGGATTGTGGTTCTTTGGTGGTCCTTTCATCGGAGGCGGCGGCTTTGGCGGCGGCGGATTCGGCGGTGGCGGCTT
>JAADGX010000302.1:3409-4965 GCA_013152135.1 Chlorobiota bacterium | reverse complement strand
GTGCAAGTGGGAGCTGGTGATGAGAGTCACGTGTTGAAACGGGAATTGACACGGTGTTTTCTATCTCGATTTCGTAAATTCATGCCGCTGGTGTTCATTATACTGGCAAGTGCTCTGCTTACGTCCGGATGCGGAAAGAAGGATGCGCACTGGCAGAAATCGCAGCCGGTGTATTCCGACTCGACCGGGTTTCAGCCCGGCTACGATGCGGACAGGCAGGTCGTGCAGTCCATCGACAGGGACCTCGATGGCGATGGGACTGTGGAATTCGTCGTACTCAGCATGGACAAAGGCACTTTCGAAAATCGCATATTTGATCAGCAGTTCGACATGCTGGAAGTTTTCCGTTACGACTCCTTGCGACGCACGTACCGCTCGGTATTCACCGATCCCGTCGATATGGGTGTGCGCGTGACGTTCGAGGATATCACCGGCGACGGCAGGGAGGAGATCCTTGCCTGGCTCAGCAGCGGTGGTAACGATCCCATTGCCGGGGACGGGTTGAACGTCTATGGATTCACTGCTCCGGACACTATCCGCGTGCTGTTTCTCAGCGAAAGCGGCGCGCCTGAAATCGCCGATATCAACAACGATGGCAAGGCCGAAATACTCGTACACGACGAATACTGGGGCGTGATGCCGCATTCGGAAGTCATACCGTTCGTAGCGTCTGTCCATTCATGGAACGGTGTCATCTTTACACCGGAAACGAAGTCGTTCGAGGATTTCTTCAGTCAACACATCCGTGATGCCAAGGAAGAGTACTTGCACATCAAGATCGAACCCTTCGGTTCGGAATCCTCGGAGGATTTCCGACTGTACCGCAGTTTCACCACCTGGATGGTTTGGCTTCTCACTTCAGGGCGCACGGCGGAAGCCAGGCAAGTGTGGGAAACGGAAAAACCATTCCTCCGGGCGACCCTGCCCGATGATCAATTCGATGACATTGAGTCGCTGGTCGAGTCTGATCGGATTCCGGGAACAGTCATGGATTTCCCGGCCTGAGCCATGAGACGAAAGTGGAATCTCGCAATATTGCAACTCCCTGTATTTTCTGCCATGATTGTATTCCTTGCATGCTTGTTGATGCTCTCGCTTCATCCCCGCGCGATAGGTTCTCCAAGGTCCGAAAACGCCGCGCTGTCTTCCGTTCCGGCGGAATCATCCGTTGCCTCCGACACTCTGCGGATTGCCAAGATTGATATCGCGGCCGCGTCCCGCCACGGGAGTCCCGTCAATGTGCAAAGAGCGATGGGAAAACAGGGCCCGTTTTACCTTCTGCAACTGAAAAACCGGAACCCGCGCCGCCGCACGATCATTGTGAGTCTCTACCTCTTCGACCAGGCGACAGGTTCCGCCTTGAAGACCGCGGACGGCGGTTACACCTGCAATCCCTGCACGTACGTGCTGGACAGGGAGCATCGTTCGTACGAAGTTTCGCTCGACGATCTGGTCCGGGGCAAGGCAGGGAAGATCGCAAAGGAGATGGATGTCTTCGGCGCGCTTCTGATCGAGGGAGACGCGGATTTTCTCGTGGCGAAAACCCTCATCCGCCA
>JAADGX010000302.1:1604-3283 GCA_013152135.1 Chlorobiota bacterium | reverse complement strand
TTGATGTACGGATGAATACCATCGATACCTTTTGAAAAAAGAGTGCGGGAAATTGAATCGTCGCATCGCTGCATCGAAAAAGGCATTTGAAATGAACGCGGAGCTTATCTCGTGTCGATAAATACTGATAACAGCAGGCTTCTTGTCGCGATCATGAGGGACCCTGGTGACTGGCGCATCCTTCAGCAAAATGGTTGGTACCGGATCCCCGTGTCGAGCGTCAATAAGTGGCTGAAAAACAAGTGGCCCCCGCAATGGATCGCGTTTTATCACACCAGGGTTTTTGGGCCGGACAAGTACACCATTCAATACTACGCGAAGGTAAAGCGCATCAGGGAGACTACGCGGGGGAAATTGTTTCCCCGGGAACCCGAGAATCAAAAAACATCGCTGCGGTATTACAAGATTTCCGTGGAAGAGCTGCAAAAACTGCCCCGCCCTATCGTCAGCAGAAGGATGCGGAGGATTATCTTCATTCCCACGACCTACGAGAGATTCAACCTGGCCGAGGAGATTAACGACCTTTACGAAGGGAATTCGCTGGAAGAGCTCATCTGGCGCGAACTCAAAAAACACGGTATTCCGGCGGAACGCGAAGAGCTCATCAGGGGAAAGAGCGGCAACTATTTCCTGGATTTTGCCATCTATTGTCACACGGGGAAACTCGACGTCGAGACCGACGGGGACGCCTGGCATTCGACAAAGAAGAGGATCGCATCGGACGATATTCGAGACAACGAACTCGAAACACTCGGCTGGCGGGTGTTGCGCTTCAACAGCAAGCAGATTCTCGACAGCATGGAGGACTATTGTCTCCCTGCTATTACGATGAACATCAAGAAGCTCGGCGGTGTGAAGGAATGAAAGTTGACAGCCCGGCGCATCTTCTCCGGCCCGGATTCCGCTTCGTGCCGGTCGTCCTTGTTTGATGATGATTTGATGATGATGTGGGGCAGGGTACGGACCCGGTGAACGGATATGTCACGACTCCAAGAAATACAACAACATCTTCGTACCCTCGCCGATCCGGAGCGTGCTGCCGTGCACCAGCGGTTTTTCAAGACAGGACCCGGTGAATACGGCGAAGGCGACCGTTTCCTGGGCATCAGGGTTCCCGTTCTCCGCAAGCTGGCACGGGCGTACCGCGACCTTTCGCTGGCGGAGACAAAAAAGCTCCTGGCCTCGTCCATCCACGAGGAGCGGTTTCTCGCCCTTCTCATCATGGTGTTGAAATACCGCGCGGGAAATGAAGACGAGCGCACGACCATCTACCGGTTGTACCTCGACAGTACCCGCTACGTCAACAACTGGGACCTCGTCGATACAACGGCGGAGCACGTCGTCGGGGATTACCTTCGCGACCGCGACCGCTCGGTGTTGCGGCGCCTGGCTTTATCGCGGAGCATGTGGGAGCGGCGGATTGCCATCCTGGCCACGTTCCATTACATCAGGCGGAATTCGTTCGACGAGACGCTGGCCATTGCCGAAGTGCTTCTCGATGATCCGGAAGACCTTATTCACAAGGCGGTCGGATGGATGCTGCGGGAAGTCGGCAAGCGGGACATGAAAACCGAGGAGAGGTTTCTTCGCAAACACTACAAGGCGATGCCCAGGACCATGCTGCGGTACGCGATCGAGAAATTCCCCGAACCCCTGCGGCAACGGTACCTCAAGGGAGA
>JAADGX010000302.1:0-1518 GCA_013152135.1 Chlorobiota bacterium | reverse complement strand
AGGACGTTCTTCCCGGCTTGTACGCGGTAGAGATACACGCCGGGTGCGAAACCGTTGAGAGGAATGATGTACGTTGCTTTTTGCGGATTCATTTGCACCGGATGTACTTTCCGGATTGTTCTTCCTGAAATATCCGTGACGGCGAGGACCGGGACAGCCGCGAGTCGCGTCTCGCCCGCGGTGGTAAGCGTAACCGTTGTTGTGCTATTGCTCCGGGCCGGGTTCGGGTAGTTGGCACCGAGGGTAAAACCATCCATCCCGGCGCCCGGACAAGCGAGCCGGTCGCCGTAAACGGTAGCGGTTCCGTCAACGTCGACCTGGCGTAGCCGGTATTTGAGGCACTCTCCGTGATGGGCGGCGTCGACGAAACGGTATCGCCGTTCCGACGTCGTGGTGCCGTGGCCTTTCACCCATCCGATGGTCCGGAACGCGTCGCCGGGTTGCGCCCGCTGGATCTCGAAGCCTGCGTTGTTACTTTCGGTTTCGGTTGTCCATTCCAGGATGAACGCGCCGTCGCCTGCGACAACACGAAACGAGGAAAGCTCGACCGGGATCGGTGTTGTGCGAAGAACCACACCGCCGTGTGCTGGGACCACCACTGATGTTACCGGCACGGTTGTCAATGTGCCTTTCTTCTGTCCGTTCGGAGCGATCACCCCTCCGCCGCGTCCCTGGTGCAGGTAGTACGTTCCGCCCAGGCTGGCAATCGGACGAGGTGTCGCGGTTGGATTCACGAGCGCCATGCCGTTGGCGTAGTTCCGGCGGTACACCTTCCACGCGGTGTCGTAGAGGCTGTCGATGCGCCCCGGCGGCGGGGCGATGTAATTGCCGACGGTGATGTCGTACTCCGGGTACCATTCGACTTCGCCGCCGTGGCCGATGAGGGCTACGTACGTCCGTGGGCCCTTGATAAGCAGGTAATTGGCGATGAGAAACGCCCGGTCGTCGTCGTCGGTATCGAAGCTCTTCCCGTTGTACGGATAGCTCTGGAGGATCAGGATCTTGTTCAGCCGGGTAATGCCCAGGATTCGGTTCATCTGCAATTTCCAATCACCGACGGCAAACGGGTTTCTCCAATGGGCGAAGCCTTCCACCATGCCGCCGTCGGAGTGACGCCAGTAGCGGATGGTATCCCAGGTCGTGATCATGCCGCCGAAGTTCGGTAAAAAGTAGAATCTCTCCGGCCCGCTATGGAAACGCCGCATGACGTACGATCCGAAGATGTTGATGTGCTTGCCCCATTCCAGTCCCACGGGCGGCGGTTTGATGGGATTGGTGGCATTGAAGCGCGGGTCCGCGGGATCGAGGGAACCGCAGCAGGAATTGATGACGGCAAGGTCGTAGCTGTCCGCGAAGATCCCGTCGGAACCGGTGCTGCGCATTTCCTGCTTCGTTCGCGACACCCAGTACTCCTTCCACCCGTTGGTATCCGCGCCGGAAATGAGGCCCGATGGGTCCATGACGTACCAGTTCCAGGTCGTTTGCCGGAGTCTTTTCCCGCTGGCGTCAAGCACGAAC
>JAADGX010000093.1 GCA_013152135.1 Chlorobiota bacterium | reverse complement strand
AAACGCGCGTCGTCCGGCTCAATACCCTGCGCGTTCTGATCGATGATACTGGCGAACGTCTCCGTATCGATAGGTTGATTCGCATCGAGGCCGCGACTGACGGCAATCCCGATACGATCCGCCGTTACGCCGGATAATTCCACTTCTGCTTCGGGACTCCGCAAGTAACCGATGACGGCGTCACGTACCTTTCGGCGCGATCCGCTGTCGATGGCGACGACGAGGGCGCGGTTCACCACAGCAAGCAAATCGTTCTCTTCGAGGCTTGCGCCGTATCCCTGCAAGTCCCACCGCAGGTTGCGCAGCATTTGCCGCTTCTTGATGGACAAAAAGTCTTTGCGGTTCGCCGGCGACATGCTATCCAAATCGACCACCGCGATTTTTGCGGGGAGCGTTGCAAGAAAGGCGTTGATGGTATCGACGACGTTCACCAGGGAGCCGGTATGCCACGTGCTCAATTTCGCTTGCAATAATCCTTCCCTGTCGCCGTTTTCCACCATCTGCTCCATCATATCCTCGTCCTCGATGAGAAACCACAGGTTCGCGACGCCGCGACGATGCTCGGGCACGATGTAGCGGTCGTTCATAACGTCATTCATTTCCGCGATAATGCCGGCGATGGATTGCGACCCGCTCACGAGAGGAACGGTGTTGAGGCGGCGCTCAATTACGTGCATCAGTTTCAGCGTGGCAGGGTCCTTCATGTCGCCGGAGACGAGGATTTGCAGCGGGAGGGAGCCGCCGAATTTTTTCCGCAGCAACATCTCGGCATGGTAGGGCGCGCTGTCTTTTTGCAGGCACAACGACCAGTCCACGTCTTTTTGTATTCGCGGTATGGCGAAAACGAAGACAACGACCGCCACCGCGGCGCCGACCAGGATGAACGATTTTCTGCGATAGACGAACGTGCTGAAGTCGTGCAGGAAGCGACTGGACTTCGCGGCGCGGACCCGTCCCGCTTTCATTGTGACACCGAAAGACAACAGGGCCGGCAAGAGCGTCAGGGTGATGACCAGGGCCAGCAATACGCCCAGCGCCGCAAGCAATCCAAATTGCTTGATGACGGAAAAGTCGGATACGACGAGAGAGGCGAATCCGACCATGGTCGTGATCGTCGTCAGCACGATCGGTTTTCCCATGTCCAGGAAAATCAGGCGGGATGCGTCGCCCGCGTTTTCACCGTTGCGCCGGCGCTCGAAATAGCGTTTGAGAAGGTGAATCCCGTCGGCGCTGCCAAGGGCCAGGAGCAGAACAGGAATGATCCCCGTGAGCAGGTCAAAGTTGTATCCAAAAACGCCCATCAATCCCACAAGCCAGATATCGCTGATCAGCACAACCAGCATCGGGAAGACGACGCCCGCCCAGTGCCGGAAGCCGATGTAAAGGATCAGGATCAACACGAAGACCATCAACGGCACCAGCACGTACAGGTTGTTGGTGATGAGCAAGGTCATGTTGAAAATGAGGAAGGGCATGCCCCCGTAATAAATACGGGTGTCGGCGGGAAGCGCGTCGGGTGGCGCGACCTCGTCGGTGACCGCCTTTATGCGCAATGATATGACGAACCTGCTGATTGCGTCCTTGCCCCCGCCCGCGAAGCGCAGGACGATTGCCGTCGTAGCGCCATCGTCCGAGACCAGGTTGCCTTCGTAGCGGTCTTTTTGCATCACGTAGGCCCTGAACGCCTGCATCTCTTCAGGCGTCCGGGGAATCCTGCCGCGGTCGAGCAGCTTGCCGACTTCAAAACCGAAATCGGTCTTTCGAAAATCCGTGACGTTGACCAGGCTTGTTACGTAGGCAATTCCTTTCACGTCCTGGTAGGCAGCGGTCAATTTTTTCACGAGCTCGAGGTTGTCTTTCGTGAAGACGTTCTTGCCGGACACCAGCACGATACCAACGGAGCTTCCGCCGAAAAGATCGCCGACGCGGTTGTACTCCTGAACCAGGGGATCGTCCTGTCGCAAGTAGGTGGAGAAATCGGCGTTCAGCCCCACGTTCATCGCCTGCCATCCCATCACGAGCGTTATCAGGATGACACCGCCGATAACGTACCACCGCCGCCTGATGACGAAATCAGCCAAACGCAATACTGCCGATGTCCGCCCGCCGCTCATCATCGAACCTCGATGATGAAAGTGTCCACGCGTAGAGAAGTTTTGCAACGTGACCCGACGCCTCGATATTGTCTGGCTTGCGTATCCATGACTGTTGTTGGCTTGATTGATCCTGTTAGAATAAAGAGCATAAAAGCAACCGGTCGGAAAGGAGTTCTTGTATCTTTACGCCGGTCTTATTCTTCATGCCATTGAACAGTCAATAAACATGCCAGCCAGTATTTCGTCGTCAACGATCGCTTGCGTACTTCAATTTCAGCTCGGGGGGCATCGCGGCGAATCGCTTCGTATCCTCGATTCCGCGTGTAATAGGGCCTGTTTTGTTAAACGACATCCCGAAAGTACACGCGTTGTTCATGCCGGGAAAAACGCGTCCGCCGTTACTCTCGTGCCCAGCGTTTGTTAAAAAAATTGTATACCGGCACAAAAACTAAACCCGCGTAAACTCCATAGAGAAAGCTTTCAACCAGGCCCAGGAGGATCCCCCACCATGTCGACCAGGTGAAAGCGGGCAGGACGATCTCCAGGAATTGTTCCATGTGAATGCTTTCCGGTGTAACGAGACCATACAAAAGACATACGAGATAACTGAACGCGGTGAACACGCCCAGAGACCAGGTAACGATCTTGAGATTCAGCATGGCTCTTCCTCCTGATAGTGATTCTTAATGATGGTGCTCGGTCTTATTGCTTTCATCCATCGATTCATCATGTTGATGGCCGCCATGCGTGCGGTGACTGCCATGGCCGCCATGGCCACCATGGCCACCATGGCCGAACATGTGCATGACGATGAAGAGAATGAAAATGATAACCCATATCCAGTTTTCGGAAAACCAGTCCATTGTTTTGTCTCCTTTTCATTTCACGTCCATGACTTGTGTGTTGATATTCGTATCGGGCAGGGGACGAAACCACCTTGCCATTGCGACGAAATACGTCGAGCCGACACGATTCTTTGCCGTATGATTCCAGCCTTTTCCGTCACGCCTTTTCGTTCACTTTCAGATCATCCAGGATCTGGCAAGGAGTGGTGTCATCTTCTACCGTGCAGCATTTACGCAGTACAACCACGGTCATAAGCTCGTTTCCAAACGTCGTCAAGCTGGAGTGCGCGCAGCTATGGTACGGCCGCTCTTTTATCGGAAGGAACCGCCAGTCGAAGGACGTGCCGAGGAATTTTTCCAACATGAATGAATACAGGCGGGCAATGCCAAACCTCGGCATGCTTGAAAAAGCGTAGATCACGTATCCGTCATCCTTGATGACCCGGAGCATTTCCCGCACCGCGGCTTTCGGGTCCGGAAGCGTCTCGATGGCCCAGGCGCTGATCACCGCGTCGAACGTGCCGTCCGGGAAAGGAAGGTGTCTCATGTCCTCTTTTATCAGCTCGACACGCGGGTCGGTGATTTTTTTCCGGGCGAGGTCGAGCATGCCCGAGGAAATATCAATGCCGAAGGCGCGTCGGGGATGGGCAAGTCGCATGATGGTCTTCATCGATTCACCGGTTCCGACCCCCGCGTCAAGGATGATTCCGCCCTTGGGGACGAGGTTCTCGATGACGTTTTCAACGTGATTCCAGGCCGACCTGGCAAGAGTTTGCTTCCACAGGAAGTCCCAGGCGTCGTATTGATCCGCAACGCGGTCGTAGGTTGTTTCCACCTCCCGCAACGGCGTTTTCAAGAGAGCGAGAAAGTCGAAGACCCCGTGCTTCACATCTTTCTTCAGAGCATTCCAGTACTCCACGTAGCTCAGGTTTCCCCTGAGGATTTCGATGAACGTTTTGCTGCTATCCGGGTGAAGCTTGAATAATGTAAAGGCGAGTCGAAGGAAGCGGTAGCCGAACCGCGCTACTCTCTGCGCCGCTTCGAAGTCGGCGTAAAACTCCTCGGTCACGAGATCCTGGTAATCAGTAAGCACGGCCCCGTTCGACGCGAGCGCCGAGTGGATGGTGTCCGCCGCAAGCTGTCCGCTGCGAATAGCATAGTAAATGCCTTCGCCGAGGAACGGATCGACGAGGGCCGCGGCATCGCCCACCAGCAAGGAGCGTCCCGCGGTAAGTTGAGATTTCGAGCCGGCAAACAATGGTATGCGGAATCCGCGACGTTTTTCCTCGAGAGCGATTTCATCGACTCCTTGTTCTTCGAGGAAAGTCGCGTAGAATTCCTTCGGGTGTTTGGACAATTCCTTTACCGAACCAACACCCACGGACCAGTGGTTCTCCTTGGGAAATATCCAGCCGTATCCGTAGGGAATGGCCCCGATATCGAGGCGCACGGTGCCCTTCATGTCCTCGAACGATTGCCGGTCCACTTTCACCTCACCTTCCAGTGTAACGGCGATGTCGCGACGGGGACCGTAACCAAGCATCCGGCTGACCACTCCGTTGACGCCATCGGCGCCGACCACGAAACGACAGCGGTAGCTGTCGCGTGTCGTGTACACGAGATAACCGTCCTCGAACACTTCGATTTTGGTCACTGCTTCGTCGTCGTGAATTTCCGCGCCCGCGGCCCCGGCCTTCTTCGCCATGTGATGGTCGAACGTGTCCCGGCTTACCATGTACGCGATCGGCTCGGGCGAAGCAACGTTGATCTCCCCTTCACCGTGAAACGTCAGAACAACCTTGGTGATCTTGTCTTCGGCAAGGGCTTCGATATCTTCATCGATGATCGTCTGGATTTTTGCCGACAGGCAACCTCCGCAGGGTTTATGACGGGGCATGGCGTATTTCTCCAGCGCAAGGACACGACGACCTTTCAAAGCCAGTTGGTACGCCGTAGAGCTTCCGCCAGGACCTAATCCAACAATAATTGCGTCATATATCTCCACGATTGTCACCTCTCTTTTGAATGACCGGGAGGCTGAACGTTCTCATACCTCCCGGTTTGTTAAAGGATCATGGAATGTATCCATGCTCCAGGTTCAGCAGCGAGTTCCTGTCGTCGAACTGGTCGTTCCACACGTTGTCGATGGAATACACCAATCCGACCTGGAACCGTGTTTCGTTCTTTCCAAATAACTTTTGCAAGTCGCCGTTAAAGGCGATGTACTGCACTTGGATTCCCGCGTCGAAGTTTTCTCCCAAGCGGTAAAAGGCGTTGGCGAGTACCTGGTACTGGCTGGTCGTGTTTTCCAGGTCCGGAAAGGTCTTGTACCCGAAGGAAAGCGCCACCTGTGCGGCCGGCCGCTCCAGTTTGCGGTAGAGGTAGCGCAAGGACGTAAACGTCGCCAGGCTTTTCGCCCTCGTCATTGAAGCGTAGTCCCCCACCGTCGCGATTTCGCTGAAGCCTGAATTGTAGATCGTCTGGTGGCGCAGGTCCCAGAAGTGCACGGGATCAGGCCTGATATTGAGAATGGTCGAGAAGATGACATTCTTCAGGGTCCGGTCGAACGTGTTGAAATCGCCGGGCCTGTCCGTCAGGAAATTGTTGAAGCTGACGCCGATTTGCTTCAGGAGCTCCCGGTTCCATGTTTGCGTTCGGGGAACGACGTATTGGAAAGAAAAGCCGATGCCGTTCAAATTAAAATTCGTCTCTTCCGCCGGCGGAATCGGGGTTTCCCGGTACCGTTCGCCGTGCACGGTCAGCCAGTACCGCTGTCCGAAGATGTGGGTCAGTTCGAGAACGTTTCCGTACTGGTTGTCTTCCGTGTCGTCGCCGGCCGAGAAAGGATTCAGCACGTCGGTAAGAAAGATGGCGTCGTCGTCGCGCAGCGTGGGGAATTCGATGAGCGAGCTCCGGACCCGCGACCGGCCCATTTTCAAGATGTCGGACTTGTTCTCGACCAGAACGAACACCTGGTGAAAAAACACCTGCCCCAGGTTCGAATTCGCGTCGGGAAACTGGAATCCGATCACGAGCTGCCCGCGGAAATTACTGTACAGTTTCTGCCGGAACCCGGTCAGGATGCCGGAGTCCGAGAAATCGTTCACGGCCGAGGTCGTCTCTCCCGACTTGTCGTTCACGTTGAACGACATCACTCCCCGTGCGCCCAGTTGAATTTCGGGGTTGACCTGGGCCTGCAAGAAATCGACAATTCCGAGAAACATTGCCGTGCCCATAAAGATTTTCAAAACGATCCTTCCCATTATTCCTTTCCTCCTGATTGCAAATGCATGCGGATAAACCGTGTTTCGAGACAAGCCCGCGCAGCCGGGGCCCACGGAGCTTCGAAAGGACTTTTCATCGTCATGCCCGCATCCCGTTGTCCGGGGATACGACCGGCGCAGCAGAATATTCCAAGCCATCGGCATGTTTCATTCATCCAGCGCCACCATCGGCAACGCGGTCAGTCCCATCTTCCGGGACATCATATCGACAGCGGCTTCTTCGGCGGGCATGTCTTCATAGACAAGGGCCAGCAAGTTCCCTCCGGGGTACAAGCCGTTGTTGGTGACGCGCCGCGTATCGTGGTCGTGAAACGTCCAGATGCCGCGATTCTTTCCCTCGATGATGATATCGAGAGTTTTTCCGGGACTCAGGCGCAAGGTGTTCATCTGCCAGGGCTGGGGAACGGGAAGGCCGTCGTCGCACACGAGCCAGAAATCATGGCCGTGCAGGTGGAGGTAGTGTTCCTCTCCGCCGGCATTGATGAGGCGCACGCGGATGTTTTCGCCTTCCCTGATATAGAGGTTCGGGGTGGAAGGGTAGCTCTTTCCATTCACCGTGAACCATTGCGGCTGCGCCAGTTCGGACGGCGCTCTCCGGTTCACCACGTACGGCGGCTGGTAGCCGCTCTCAACCGATTCCAGGAACTCCTCCTTCGTGTTGAACACGGCGAATCGCTCCTTGTCGAACCGTCCGGTTTTCATCAGGTACATTCTTTCCTTCATTCGCTCCAACATGCTGTTCAATTCCCGCCGGATGAAGTTGACGTCGTGCGCCGAATAAATCAGCGTGTACTCGCGCTCGTACGGGAATTTCCTCTTGATGGGATCATCCGGGTCTTCGATAATAAAACTGCCGTACATTCCCGATTGCATGTGCAGCAACGTGCCCCAATGGCAATGGTAGAAGTGCGTTCCGTACGGCTCCGCCACGAACTCATAGACAAACTCCTGCCCCGCCATTACGGGCATCTGGGTCACGTAGGGTACCCCGTCCATGCGCCACGGTACGTGCAGCCCGTGCCAGTGAATCGTGTGGTTCAGTTCGGTCTTGTTCTTGAACTTGATCCGGACCTTGTCCCCGGCATTCACCCGGAACTCCGGTCCCGGCACCTGGTCGCTGAACGCCAGCGTGTGGATCTTGAACGCGGGGACGATTTCGTGCTGGTAGATATCGATGTAGAGCTGGAATTCCTTGACGTCCCCATCCATTTCCGGGATCAACGGCTGTGGAAACCTCATCCTGTTGGCGATGATCGTGGATTCCGCCAGCAAGGAACTCGGAAGCAATGCCGCGGTGGTGGCGGCGGCGCCGGTTTTCAAGAAGGTTCTCCGTTTCATGCGTCCTTTCTCCATAATTATTAAGACCTGTATTAAACCTTATGTATGGTATGCATCTTTTTTGTCGATCCTGGACGTCCGAGACGTCGAATTATGCCGTCGATGCCGGTTTCAGCTTGCGCCAGGTCAGGTGTTCATAGTAGCTGGACCATAACATGCCGAACGTGAACGCGAAAAGCAGTTCTTCGATCGGTATCCCGACTATTTCGTAACCGGAAATGGCCGACAACGTCCATACTTGCTCGACGTATCCGGGGGCAAGCAGTGAGAGAGGAATAAAATAGACCGCGTAGAACAGGGTAAAGAGCAGGCCGCCCACCCAGATCTTGACCTTGAGGTCGGGGCGGCACCACAACGCGCTCAATCCGGCGACAAACATCGTCAGCGTGGAAACGTAGATGGGATTCCAGTCGGTGGTAAAATAGAGCACGGGAAAAATAATGACGGGAGACACGAGTGTCCAGATATGAAAGCGGTGGCGGTGGTGATGCCGTTCCGCGACGCTCATCTTCTCGTGATCGACCTTGAACACGAGGTCGTAGAGAACGATGCCCAGGCCGCCGATTCCAAAACAGAAAATGAGGCTCTCGATATCAAAACCCGTTCTATGAGCGAGGTCGAATAGAGACGGGGGGTGCCAGTATTCGGGAACGAACAGCGGTTCGGTCAGTCCGAAGGGCATGGTCAGGAGACTGGCCCAGAGCATGCGTTTTCTTGCTTTCCGGTAGAAAGCGAACACAATAAGCCATATCGCGATGAATCCCATCGACCAGGTAAACCAGATATACTCATCTGCCATGTTCTTACCTCTCTTCTTCTGATGTATAATTCGCGGCCCGGGGATTAGTAAATCCGACCTGACCGGCATGGTATGCGTTGTTAATGCGCGTCATGGCTATCATCGTTTGAATTCCAGGTTTGCATCAGGCGCTCAACCCGCCGAAACGGATTTTTTGAACCGGGGAATAAACGCGGGCACGGATTCCCGGTATTGCCGGTACGCCTCCCCGAATTGATTTTCCACGACTTTTTCTTCCCGCATGGCCAGCCGGTGGTACGCGTACATCAGGATCGGCCACATGATCAACGTGATGAGAGTCGGCCACTGTATCAACATGCCGATGGTGATGAGAAACAGGCCGGAGTACTGGGGGTGGCGCATGCGCGCGTAAATACCGGTAGTTACCAGTTCGCCTTTCGCCTCGTGAATTTGCTTCCATCCCTTCCCCATGATGATCAATCCAATCAGCATAACGAATCCACCGAGCTGGCAAATGATCAGTTTCACCCATTCCGGAGCTCCAAAAAGAGTGCCCAACAAGTGGCCGTTGACGTGCTGGAACGGATCGGCGATACCGAGTTGCTCGCCGAAAAGGGAAAGAATGATGTAAATGGTCAGGGGAAAACCGTACATCTCGACAAAGAGAGCGACAATGAACGCCGCGAACACCCCGAGGGTCCGCCATTCGTAATTCTTCTTCGGGCGCAGAAATCCTACGACGAATACACCGAAAATCCCCACGTTAAATATGACCATCCACCAGATTCCGTAATCGTATGATTCATGCATGTTTTGTTATCCTTTCATCTCCAAGGGATTAAATCTTTTACGCGGTGCAAAAAAATACTTTCCTGTTTGTACCGAATAATCGATTAATGGGCTAAAATGAACCCAATACTATCGATGTTTCAATAATCGTACCCCTTCACGGGAGAGATCGTGATGTTGTGATGAAACACCGGTTTCGCAGGTCGACAATGACCGCGTCGTCGGTGTTTCCATCGAGGATGATTGACGGAAACCGGTTTCTCCTCGGGGCATGTCCTGACACGAGGGAGCAATATTATTATGACTTCCCTGGGACTTGTACGTCGTCAGCTTCGCGAAAATACATGGCAAAAACGGATCGTGATTCTCTATCGGGTAAACAAGCGTTTGCTCAGGTAACGATACAAGGCTTCAATCAGTATTGCGCCGCCGAGTGTTATGAACGTGCCGTAAAAGGCCGACCGCTGGGTCTGCCACTGGTACGAAACGAGAGCCAGGAAGACAACCATGAGGACGATCGTGTTGAAGAGAATGAAGCCCCGGTTGCCGCCGCACTCTTTTGTAAGCCGATAGTGCGAGATCAGGACGAAGATATAAATGATGGTAAAAATAGCGCTCGTTATGGTCGCGATTTCACCCATGTCGAACAGGAGCGCGAATAGAAGGCCGAGCGCGGCGGTGAAGTAGAGGCCCTCGGTGGATTTGAACCAGATTTTTCGCTCGAAGACTTCCGGGAGTTCCCCGTCCTTGGCCAGCGAGTACGCGATGTTCGCGCCGCCGTAGAGCGTGGCGTTCAACGCCGACGATATGGAAAACAAGGCTCCCACGGAAATGAGAATGAAGCCGAAACTGCCGAGGAAAGGCCGGGCCGCCACGGCCAGCGCGTTGTCCTGCGCCTTGATGAGCTGTGCAAGCGAGAGGTTTCCCACCGCGACCAGGGAAACGGAAACGTACACGAACATGACAATGCCGATGCTGATGAAAATCGCCCGCGGGACGTTGCGTTTCGGGTCCTCCATGTTTTCCGAGGCGCTGGTCACCAGGCCGAAGCCCATGTAGGAGAGAAAGAACACCACCCCAGCGTAAAGGATACCGTGCAGTCCTTGCTTGTCGAGGGAAGGAGCGAGGAAAGCGGGATTGATGGTAAGGAAGCCCAGGAGGATGAATACCCCCAGGATGGAGAGTTTCACAAGCACGATGTAGAACTCCGCTTTTCCGACAGCCTTGCTGCCGAAGAAGTTGATGGCTGTGAACAAAGCTATCAGGATGATTTCAGTGATGCCCAGCGCCAGCGGAGTAATGGTCAGGTGAACGAGCGGCAGGAAGTACCCAGCAAACCCCTTGGCAAAGAGCGAGATGGATACGACGTAACTCAACCAGAGGAGGATTGCCAGGGCGCCCGTGAAGAGGTTGTCGCCGATGCCTTTCAGGATAAAAGCGATGGGACCTGCATTCGAGATGATCTTTGATCCCAGTTTCGCGTACGAATACGCCACGAGCAAGGCAAACAAACCGGAGAGAACGAAAGCGAGCGGAAGGTCACGTCCCGCGATCTCCGCACCCACGCCGAAGATGGAAAAGATACTGGCTCCGATCATCGTACCGACCGCCATTGCCACTGCTTCCCAGAGACCGATTTTCTTTGTTTTTTTCATGAGATTATCTCGTAATAGTGTAGATATCCTCCAGGGTCCGCGGACGTCTCGTCCGCGTCATGTTACGCAATCGAAGCAGGCGCGACAACGGTTACTCATCATTTTTGTACGGGTAATGGTACCCTGACACGGGGTGCGAAGTACTGACAGGCGCATGCCGTTGTTGTCTTGTCTTTTCAAAATATCGTTTTCGATATCTTCTTAAGGATCTCCTTATCCTCGCCAAATTTGCAAATAGCGTCGCAGCTGCTCCGCAGCTCAGAGAATACGATGTAGCGTATGTGACTGTCACTGCTTTGAATGGATGGTCTTCTCAATTGCAACAGCGCTTCTTTTTCGCGCTTATCGGGGATGACCAAGAACAACGACGGCGGGTTGTTCGTAAAGGAGTAAATCAGGTCTTTGAGTCGCAGTATGCCGGAATAAATCGAGGTACTCTTTTCAACCTCGAAAGCACAACTGATCACATTTGTCCCTTTTTCGAACCACACCACGTCGATCAACGTTATTGTTTTTCGAGTATCCGGGTCCACATTGATTTCCGGAAAAACGTCGAGACTGATAAATGAAAAACTATGACCATTGTGGCATCTCGATTTGTCATTCGACGCGCAAATCACGTCGTATCCCAACGCATTGCCGATAGTCAACAGATGATACTGCATCTCACTGTGAAGCTGTTCTTCTTCTTTTTCGCTTAGTATTTTCTCGTGACGCCTGGCCAGTTTCCTTTCTAATCGCGTCCGCTCCTGATCAGAGAGTAACGTGTTATCATCTATCTGAATTGCGCCTTCTCCAATGTCAAAGAGTAATCCTGCAAAAGCGCCAAGATCGTTGGACAACTCCGATTTCATTGCATTATTCTTTTCCAATATGAATTCCCGCATGCGAAGGTACTCGGTCCAGGAACCGAGTTTTACCTTTTCATGAAACAGCCGGTTGAATCCATTTACAATTGCAGTGTTAAACGGAGGGATGATTGTGGGATGCAGGAAATACAGGATGTTGGCAACGGCGGGGCCAAGTCCCTTGATCCGGCGCCGATCCAGTAAAATGATTTCCTTGATGAGTTGCTCTTCTTTTGAACAACGCAGGCAATTTTCCAAGAACT
>JAADGX010000018.1 GCA_013152135.1 Chlorobiota bacterium | reverse complement strand
GATCTCCAGGATCATGGGCATGGATGTTACGTTCGTGACCAGTGCAAAAACAGACGAAGAAGCTAAAGCGTTGCTCGAAGCGTTCGGAATGCCGTTCGTAAAACCGCAACCACAGTAAACGACTTTTATATTCATTCAACTGAAAACGTATGGCACGATTAGCATTAATAGCGAAATCAAAGAAACCTCCGAAATTTTCCGTGCGCAAGCGTAACCGGTGTAGCCGATGCGGTCGTCCGCGTGGTTACTACCGAAAATTCGGCTTGTGCCGGATCTGTTTCCGGGAGCTTGCCTTGGAAGGCAAAATTCCCGGTGTACGGAAAGCCAGTTGGTAACTATCAGGGTGTAAACCGAGATGACTGATCCAATCGCAGATTATTTAACGCGCATTCGCAATGCCTGCAAGGCCAGGCATAAAAAGGTGGACATTCCCGCATCGAACTTGAAAAAGGCGATAACGGATATCCTGTACAAGGAAAAATTCATCAGTGGATATTCCATCATCAAGGGTGGTCCGCAAAGCACGATCCGTGTCTACTTGAAGTACAAGGGCGGAGAGAGTGTCATCCAGGGGCTGGAACGCATCAGTCGTCCTGGGTTGCGGCTGTATGCCGGGAGCAAAGAAGTGCCGCGCACGTTGAACGGCTTGGGGATCACGCTGGTTTCGACTCCCAAGGGCGTCATGATCGATGCGATGGCCCGCCAACAGAATGTGGGCGGTGAAGTCCTTTGCCGGGTTTGGTAAAATTGATTTGTGAGATGAGAGTAATTCAAGGAGTCCGTTGTGTCACGAGTTGGTAAAAATCCGGTCAGCATCCCCGAAACAGTCAAGATCCACAAGGATGGTCTTTCGCTCACGGTGGAAGGTCCGAAGGGGAAGATGACCTATACGATTCATCCGAATATCAATGTTGAGGTTGGGACGTCTGAGATCACGGTCACACGGCCGGACGAAACGCGTACAAACCGCGCGCTTCACGGGACGGTACGATCCAACATTCAGAATATTGTCACGGGTGTCGTCGAGGGATACGAGAAAAAGCTGGAGCTGCACGGAGTCGGCTACCGGGCGGAGTGGAAGGATACGTTCCTGCTCCTGAACCTGGGGTATTCCCACGCGATTGCGTTTGTTCCGCCCGAGGGTATCGCGGTCAAGGTGGAAGGCAACGTTATCAGTATCTCCGGTATCGACAAGCAGTTGGTCGGTCAGGTAGCGGCAAAAATCAGGTCATTCCGGAAGCCCGAGCCCTACAAATTGAAAGGTGTTCGCTACCAGGGTGAATACATCCGCCAGAAGGCCGGAAAAACGGCAGCCAAGTAATAACAGGAGTAAACGTACGAACTCAGTTTTTATCCAAAGGTAAAAGCGATTCGTAGGAGATAAACGCGATGAAAAAAGGAAATTTACGATTGAAGAAGCGGCGCCTGCGCCGGAAGTATCATATCAGGCGGAAAATCCGGGGAACGGCCGAACGACCGCGGTTGGTGGTGTATCGAAGCCTGAACCATATCTATGCTCAGCTCGTGGACGATCAGGCCGGACGCACGCTGGCGAGTTTTTCGAGCAATTCCCGCGACTTCAAGGAACGGCTCGCGTCCGTGAAGGGGAAAATAAACGTTGCATCCGCGGTGGGGAAGGAACTGGCCCGGAAGGCGCTGGAAAAGGAAATTACCAAAGTTGTGTTTGACAGGAACGGCTACCTCTTTCACGGTCGCGTGAAAGCCCTGGCCGATGGTGCCAGGGAAGGTGGCTTAACCTTTTAACCAGGATAAACAGGAGTACAATTGTTGACGACACGGATCAAGGCAAGCGACCTGGAATTAAAGGAAAAGGTTGTTGAAATCAACCGCGTGGCCAAGGTGGTCAAGGGCGGAAGGCGTTTTGGATTCAATGCCATCATCGTGGTGGGTGATGGTGAAGGACATGTCGGTGTGGGGCTTGGAAAGGCCAACGAAGTCGCCGATGCGATCGCCAAGGGTGTCGAGGACGCGCGAAAGAACCTGTTTACGGTTCCCATCATCAAGGGAACCATCCCCCATACCATTATCGGGAAATACGGCGCGGGCAGAGTGCTGTTGAAACCCGCTTCGCCGGGAACCGGTCTGATCGCCGGCGGCGGTGTGCGCGCGGTTTTGGAGATGGCGGGCATTCAGGATGTTTTGACGAAATCCATGGGCTCCTCGAACGCGCATAATTCCGTCAAGGCGACTGTTGTCGCCCTCAAATCGCTCAACGATGCGTTCATGGTTGCGGAAAGGCGCGGCGTGACACTGAAAGAACTGTTTCACCAATCAGAAGAGACGGCGTAGGTCATGGCGAAACTCCGAATAACGCAGAAGCGAAGTATTATTAAACGAATCGAGAAACAGAAGCGCACCATCAAAGCACTGGGTCTTGGACGGCCGAACCGATCCGTCGTTCATGAAGACACTCCGCAAATCCGGGGAATGATCCGCGTGGTGCAGCATCTGGTTGAGGTTGAAGAAATCAACGATTAGTCCACTGTGGAAGAATTGGAAATACAAGACATGAATCACTTGGGAAATTTAAAGCCGGCTGAAGGCGCGACGAAGAAGCGCAAACGCGTGGGTCGCGGCCAGGGCTCTGGTCGTGGCGGAACCTCGACACGCGGGCATAAAGGGTCGAAATCCCGTTCTGGTTACAAGAGAAAGATCGGTTTCGAGGGTGGCCAGATGCCGTTGTACCGCCGGGTACCGAAATTCGGGTTCAATAACATCAACCGGGTGGAGTACCTGCCGGTAAACGTCGCCCGCCTGGAGGAATTGGCCCGGAAGGGTGCGTTCGAGGACGGAGTCGTGACCCCGGAGATATTGATCGAGCTCGGTGTGGTATCCAAGGCGCGGAGTCTGGTCAAGATCCTTGGCAACGGTGATTTGAACACCAAGCTTACGGTCAAGGCCAATGCATTCAGCAAATCGGCCATTGAAAAAATCAAGGCTTCCGGCGGCAGCGTCGAAGTACTATCCGTTAACCAAGAAGGATAACCATGGCAGGAATCGGAGAAAGCCTTCGGAATATTTTCAAGATACATGAACTCCGACAGCGGGTCCTGTTCACTCTTGGTTTGCTGGTTGTGGTGCGCCTTGGGGCTCAGATTACGCTTCCCGGCGTGGACACATCGGTGCTTGCGGACTTTATCAAGTCCCAAGCGGATTCCAACACGCTCTTTGGTCTTTTCGACCTGTTTGTCGGCGGTGCGTTCAGAAACGCGGCCATCTTCTCGCTCGGCATCATGCCGTACATCACCGCCTCCATTATCTTGCAGCTCATGGGAGCGGTGTTCCCGTACTTCCAAAAATTGCAAAAGGAAGGCGGGGAAGAGGGGCGCAAGAAAATCACCCAGTACACCAGGTACGGCACGGTTGCAATTGCGTTCATGCAGGGGTGGGGTGTCAGCATCCGCTTGCAAAACATGACGGCGCCGAATGGCATGCCCGTCGTGCCGCAGGAAGTGCAGGGGCTGCTCTTCACGCTGTCCAGCATGA
>JAADGX010000273.1:2258-3326 GCA_013152135.1 Chlorobiota bacterium | reverse complement strand
ACGATGAGTGTCGAGGTTGGCTGGCTGATTTACCCGTACTGGATCAGAAAAAATGAACGAACAAACCGTCACGGAGTTTTGGTTCGAACCAGGTCGATTTGGGCGGCATGATCTTGCCTGCATCGGCGATGGCCAGCAACTCTTCGATTGAAGTTGGATAGAGGGAGAAGGCAAGCGCCATTTCGCCGGAATCCACTCTCCGCTCCAACTCGCTTAATCCTCGTATTCCCCCTACGAAGTCGATGCGTTTATCCGTGCGGGGGTCCTGGATACCGAGGATGGGATGAAGTAAATGATCCTGGAGAATCGCCACGTCCAATCTTTTTACCGGATCGGGGTTCTCGAGCAATTCCTTGCCGGCATCCAAGCGATACCATTTTCCGCCGTGGTACAAGCCAAACTGTCCCTTCCGTGCGGGGCGCACCGGTTGGTTCGCCGGTTCGAGACTGAATGACGGAGAGAGGGCGGTGACGAATTCATCCCAGCTTAATCCGTTTAAATCCTTCACGACGCGGTTGTAATCCAGGATGCGAAGCTGGTTGTCGGGGAAGAGAACGGCCAGGAAGTAATTGTACTCTTCATCACCCGTGTGATTCGGGTTTGCCTCGCGTCGTTCTTTGCCCACGCGCGCCGCGGAGGCGGAACGATGATGTCCGTCGGCTACGTAAAGGGAAGGGATCTGTCGGAATGCCTGAACCAACGTCTGGATGATCCGCGGGTTTCGAATAACCCAAACCCGGTGCCGGATTTTGTCCGGAGCGACGAAATCTATCTCGGGCGGTTCCGAGACGATTCCGTTTATGATCTCGTCCACCGTATCCTGGTGTCGATAGGTCAGGAATATCGGTCCCGTATGAGCGCTGGTGGTCGCAACGTGCCGGGTGCGGTCGTCTTCTTTTTCTTTGCGTGTGAGCTCATGTTTCTTGATGGTATTATTAAGATATTCGTCGACTGAGACGCACGTTACAAGGCCGTACTGTGTATGATCGCCCATCGACTGGGCGTACACGTACAAGTAAGGCTCGGGATCGGGAACCAAGACGCCGTCTTCGACCAGTCGCTGAAGAT
>JAADGX010000273.1:0-2169 GCA_013152135.1 Chlorobiota bacterium | reverse complement strand
CTCAGTGGATGACCTTCGGCTTCCACGCGCGCTTCGTCCGAATTCAAGACGTCGTATGGTTTGGCGGCGACTTCCGGTGCAAGCTCGGGCTTGGGACGGTATGCCTGGAAAGGATGTATGGTAGCCATGAAAATATCCTTGTTACTTTTAGGTTATGATGCACTTGCCTGAAGCGCCTCAACCACTTTCTGCGCGATTTCGACCCCAATGCGGTGTTGCGCTTCGATGGTCGAACCACCGATGTGAGGGGAAACGGAAACGTTCGGGTGGTGGATGAGTTCTTTTTGCGCGTCGGTTGGAGGCTCGTTTTCGAACACGTCGATGCCGGCGGCCCGGACCTTCCCGCTGTTCAACGCTTCCAGCAGGTCCGCTTCCTTGACTACGCCGCCCCGCGCGCAGTTGATGATGACGACCCCGTCTTTCATCATGTCGAATTCCTTCTTTGTTAAAAGCGGACCGACTGACTTGATGAACGGCACGTGCAGGGTGATGATATCCGCGCGTCTGTACACCTCTTCGGCACTGGTTATTTCTATGAAGAAGTTCATGGGAGAGTAGAGAGGATCGAAGGCAATGACGTTCATGCCAAGCCCGATTCCGCGCCGGGCAACCTCCTTGCCGATACTACCGAGTCCGATGACCCCAAGAGTTTTTTGATACAACTCGAAACCCTTGGAGTATTCTTTCTTCGGCCATTTCCCTGCGCGCATTGCTGTGGTGCTGAGGTGGAGATTGCGACTCAGTGCCAGCATATGGCCGATGGCCAATTCCGCCACTGAGATGGCGGAGGCCGCAGGCGTATTGAGTACGGCGATGCCCTTGCTCTTCGCATATTCCACGTCTATGTTGTCGAGGCCCACGCCTCCTCTGGCGATGACCTTCAATGATGTCCCGGCATCAATGACTTCACGCGTGACTTTCGTTGCCGACCGTACCATGATAGCGTCGAATTCGGCAATTGCAGCAGGTAATTCCTCAGCGGAATACTTGTGGTTGACCACGTCAAAACCGGCGTCGATCAGTATCTTTTGTCCGGCTTCGCTTAAACCGTCGGAGATGAGAACTTTCATTTCAAACCCCTTGCGTATTCAGATTCAATGATTTGTTTTTGCGATGCGGATCGCATCAATGACGGTTGCGTATGTTTCATGTATCATTTCCGTGCAACCATTCTCGTTCAAAAATACTAAAATTCCTGGTAGTCGACCGCTTCGTTGTTGTTATCATTATGTCTTCCTCAGAAGGGCGCAAAAAAATCCCCGGCACACGGCCGGGGAAATCGAAATTGATACGGAAATGAGCGATTTACTTCAACAACACCATCCGCTTCTCGATTGTCTTTCCACCGGCAGTCATTCGGTACATATAGGCGCCAGACGGCAAGTCCTTGCCGTTGAATTTTACTGTATACGCACCTGCTTCTTTCGTAGCGTTTACCAGCGTCGCGACTTCCCTGCCCATCGCATCGTACACTTTCAAGGAGACGAAACCTGGTTCGCTGAGCTGGTACGATATTGATGTAACCGGATTAAACGGGTTGGGATAATTCTGCGAAAGAGCGACGTCCGTTGGAGCCCCGGTGATCAACGCTTCAACAATCGGAGACCGTTTGCTTGTCCCGTCCAAGTCCACCTGCACTAAGCGATACTTGATGACGGGGACCTTGATCCCACTGGCCTGTACATCATCCTCGTAGGAATAGTTTCGCAGGCCGGTTGTTGTCCCCGCGCCGGGAACGAACCCGATTTGTTCCCAATTCTCACCGCCATCAGCGCTGCGCATGACGTTGAACCCGAAGTTGTTTTCTTCAAATGCCGTGGTCCATTTCAGCGTTACCGTTTGTTTCGGCGGTAAAACTCTGAAGTTCGACAGGCAGAGGAATAGGTGTCTTTTTTCGAAACGCGGCGATGCCGTTATTCGATTGCAGGACGTATATAATAAGCTCGCCGGTATGCTGGTTGAACTTGTAATCTACGCCGGATACCCAGTTGTAATTCCCCGAGCTGTTATTAAGGGGATTGAAACCAATTGGAGGCGTCGGATCAGCGGCGAGCACAGCGTTGTTTTTATCCGTAACGTCGATGAGACGTGCCTGTGTATGATCGAGATTCGGATTTTGCGGTACACGCTGATTCCAACCATCGCAAGTTATTACATATTCATCTTGCG
>JAADGX010000061.1 GCA_013152135.1 Chlorobiota bacterium | reverse complement strand
ACTTGGCCGGAGTCATCAACGTTCCGCGTCTTCTCATGGCGTCACTCCTTGCGGTGATTCCGGTGGGTTGACAAGCCCGCGAATCTCCTCCCCCGGGAATCCGATGAACTGGATTTCCGGCTCAAGAAACACTCCCGTTTGTTCGAAAACCGTGGATTGCACCTTGAGAATGAGGGAAAGAATATCCCGTGCCGTGGCATCTCCAATGTTCACGATGAAATTGGCGTGCTTTTCGGACACCACGGCACCGCCCTCGCTCACCCCTTTCAACCCACAGGATTCAATAAGACGAGCCGCGAAGTCGCCGGAAGGATTCTTGAAAATACTTCCCGCACTCGGGACGTTCGTCGGTTGAGACATATTGCGCTTCAGAAGCAATTCCTTCCGTCGCTCCCGTAACACTACAGGATCTGCCGGGGAAAAGTGAAAGCGAGCTTCAAGAATTATTACCGTCTGAAGCGCAGAGGAACGATACGCAAATTCGCCCTCCTCACGGGGCATGACTGCGATCTTTCCATTTTTTACGACCTTTATTTCCACAAGGTGATCCGAGATTTCCGAACCGTACGCCCCGGCATTCACGCGGATAGCCCCGCCCAGGGTTCCAGGAATCCCCGCCAGCATCTCTACGCCTTGCAAACCGTGCTGCACGCACTGATCGACGAATCGCGAGAGCAGTATGCCCGCGCCCGCCGTGACGGAATCGTCGTTGATTTCCATGTACCCGAACGATCGCTCCAGGTTAATGACGGCTCCCCGGATCCCCTCGTCGCTGATAAGCACGTTGCTCCCGTTTCCGAGAACGATGTACGGGAACTTCTGATCCTCGAAATACGAGACGAGCTTGCATATTTCCTCTTCCGTCGCAGGCTCGATGTAGATGTCCGCGGGCCCCCCGACGCGAAACGTCGTGAACCTGCTCAGCGGCTCGCTGAAGGAAATCCTTCCCGTGACCAGTTCCTGTATGTTCTGTATAGAAACCATCGTCAGCGTGCGCTCTTTAAACGTTCAACGAACTCGCGTACATACTGGTAGATATCACCCGCGCCTATGGAAATCACGATATCTCCAGGTTTTGCCACCTGGGCCAGGACCTCCACGATGTCCGATTTTTCCTCGACATATCGCACGTCACCGTGCCCGGCGCTATGGGCGGCTTCAACGATACGTTCTCCCGTCACTCCCGCTATGGGCTCTTCTCGCGCCGGATATATCGCCGTCACCAACGCCACGTCCGCGTCAAGCAGCGCTTTCCCGAAGCGGTCGGCGAAATCTCGCGTTCGCGTGTACGTGTGAGGCTGGAACACGGCGACGATGCGGCGATTCCATCCCTGCTTGATAGCGCGCAAGGTCTTTTCCACTTCCGTGGGGTGATGCGCATAATCATCCATCACGAGAATACCGCCGATGTCCGCCAGTATTTCACAACGGCGGTAAACGCCTGCGAAATGTTCCAGGCCGCTCTTGATGCGATCGAAATCAATTCCCAGCTCCCGACCGACGGCAATCGCCGCCAAGGCGTTTTTCACGTTGTGTTCCCCCGGCAATCGGAGACGCACCGTTCCCAGCAATTGACCATAGGCATGCACCGTGAATTCCGAGACGAGCTGGGTGTACGCGGGATCGGAAAAAGAGTAATCGGCGTCAGGTGACGTGCCGTAGGTGACGATTTTGCGGTTCAACCGGGGACGCAGGCTTTGAAGGTGCGCCTCGTCCGAACAGAGTACGACAAATCCATAGAAGGGGACCTTGTTTGCAAATTGAACGAACGCATCCTGGATGTCGGCGAGATCGCGATAGATATCGAGATGCTCTTCTTCCAGTGTCGTCAACACCGCGATGGTTGGTGACAACTGCAAGAATGTGCGGTCGTACTCATCCGCTTCCACGACTGCAAACTCTCCCTTTCCCAGGTGCGCGTTTGAACCGCCCAGCTCATGGAGCTTGCCGCCGACGAGAACGGTAGGATCCAGGCCGCCTTCGATGAGCGCAACACCAATAAGGGAAGTGGTCGTGGTTTTTCCGTGCGTACCTGCAACCCCGATTCCGTATTTCAGGCGCATGACTTCCGAGAGCATCTCGGCCCGTTTGATAACGGGGATATTCCGCTTCATCGCTGCCCGGACTTCCGGGTTATCCGTGGAAACGGCCGAGGAATACACCACGATGTCGGCATGCTCCACATGTTCAGGCGCATGTCCTTCGTACACTTTCGCACCCAGCGACTGGAGATGGGCGGTGGTCTCGGAAGCGGCAAGATCCGACCCCGTCACGCGAAAGCCCTGGTTAATGAGCAATTCCGCGATACCGCTCATGCCGATACCGCCGATGCCCACAAAGTGTATGTTGCGTATCCAGGGAAACATAAATCGTTACTTGTTCAATTTTTCCTTCAGTTCTTTAAGCGCTTCAAACAGCTCGTTTTCCCGCTCGTACCACGCGATGCGGATGCGTATCCAGCGACGGCGATCCGCCAGTTTGAGTTTTACCATGGCATATTGTTTTTCATACTGGAAACGTCGCTCGCGGCGGAACACGATTTTCTCGATGTGATCGATGAAAACGACTTTTTCGCGGAACCGGTCACGGAAGATCAGCCGCCGGGGCGTGATGATGATCCTCCGGTCGCGGAACACGTTGATGAGAAGCAACAGGGCCGCGTAACCGATGAAAATGCCGAAGAGATACACAACCGGATCGTGCACGACCACGGAAAACGTTTCACCGATGAAGTTGCCGCGAATCAATATGTACACGGTTCCAATCACGAGGTATCCGAGCAGGGTGATGTAATAGACATCCAGTTTTTGATGAAAAACTTTTTCTTCTGTCGGTTCCATAGCTATGCCGGTTTTCCTTTGTGACGCGCAAGTTGCAGGATTCGCTCGGCAAGATCACGGGCGGCATCGGGATGTCCCATGCGCTTCGCGTTCCGTGCCATCACGCGACGACGCTCTTCGTCCGTAATCAACCGTTGGAGTACATCGTGAAGCCGATCCAGGTTGTCGTCTTCGACCATTTCCGCCGCCCCTGCCTCGACGAGAACCGATGCGTTATGATGCTGATGCCGTGCCGTCGCATACGGATACGGAACCAGGATCGCGGGCAGTCCCGCGGCCGTTACTTCCGCCAGCGAAGTAGCGCCCGCGCGGCATACCACGACATCCGCTGCCGCGTACGCTTCCCCCATATCGGTGATGAACGGAAACACTTTGACCCTGGAATCCATTTTTTCATTCCATCGCCGGTACTGCTCGAAATCGTTTTCACCGGTCTGCCAAATGAAACAAACGTTTGCATCATCGATGCGCTGCACGATGCTTTCCACGGCCTTGTTGATTGAAGCGGCGCCAAGGCTTCCTCCCAGGATCAACACGACAAAACTTCGCGGATGAAATCCAAAGCTCGCCTTGGCCGCGCCGCTTTCGACGCGCCCTACTTGCACGCGAACGGGAGTCCCCGATTTGATGACAAGGCTTTCCGGCGGAAGATGCCGCTTCGTTTCTTCGAAGGCAACGTGAGTCTCCGTGACAAACCGGGCAAGTATGCGGGTGGTGATGCCGGGATAGCTGTTTTGCTCCTGCATCAACGTGGGAATGCCCATGCGTGACGCCGCGAAAAGAACCGGCCCACAAACGTATCCGCCCGTTCCCACCGCGACCGCCGGCGACAACCGGCGCAACAAGCTCCGGCTCTGAAGCAGAGAAACCAGGAGCTTAACCGGGAACAGCACGTTCGACAGCGTAAACCTGCGCTGCAAACCACTGATCCAGACGGTATGAAAGCGGTAACCTAACGAGGGCACGATACGCGATTCCAGCTTGTTTGCAGTTCCGATAAAGACACTTTCGATCTCCGGTTCCATTTCCTTGAGCGCTTCCGCCATGGCCACCGCCGGGAAGATATGTCCTCCCGTTCCCCCCCCGGCGAAAACGATTGTCTGCTTGTCCATGTCATTTCATTACCGTGCCGGCTTGTAAAGAATCAGGCTCGGCTGCGATATGTTTCCGCGGCCTGATCCTCGTGAACATGGAGATGTTCAGCAGGATCCCAACCGCAAAAGCGTTGAATAAAATTGCCGTACCACCGTAACTGATAAACGGCATGGGCAGCCCCGTCGTCGGAGCCAAACCGCTGGTCACAACAACATTGACCACGGCGAACATGGAAATCATGGTCGTAATGCCAAATGCCAGGTAGCGTCCGAAATCGTCCGGTGCCTGCCTGGCGATTTTCAGCCCACGAAAGAGGATCAAGATGAATACCGCCAGAATGAGGGTTACACCGATAAACCCGTACTCCTCTCCCGCGATGGCAAAGATAAAGTCGCCTGTCGGTTCCGGGAGGAAGAACTCCTTTTGTTGGCTTTGTCCCATGCCGACACCCCATAGCCCACCCGATCCAAAAGCTATTACTGCCTGCTCGATCTGATACCGCGCTTTTTCCACCAGTTGAGAACCGTCACTCAACCCGAGGAAACTCATCAACCGTGCTTTGCGGTAACCACCCGTCAACATCAGGGCAATCAGTACGGGAACGCCCGCGAACACGATCCCCGCCAGGTGGCGCAAATCCGTGCGACCGACAAAGAGCATGATAAGCGTGAACATTAAAAGGATGGTACCAGTACTGAAATTCGGCTGTCGGAAAATCAAGGCCGCGACGATGATGCTCCAAAGCAGGATGGGTAGAACACCGTTTTTGAAATCCCGGATGTATTCCTGCTTCTGCGCCAGCAACGCGCTGATGTGGATGGCAAGCGCGTACTTCACGTATTCCGAGGGTTGAAATTCTATTCCAAGATCCAGCCACCGCGTAGCGCCTTTGTAACTGACCCCGAGACCGGGTACCAGGACAAGAGCGAGAAGAATAACGCCGCCGATCATCAAATACCGACTGATGCGTTGATAGACGTGATAATCAATAAGGGTGCCGAGCATGAGAGCAATTATGCCCGCAACCACCCTGATGGTGTGTTGCTGGAGCAACGTGTCGGCAAAGCGGGCCGAGCTGGCACTGTATACGAGCCCCACACTGAACAGCATGATCGCCAGCACCGCGATGAACAGGTAGATGTCGATATATCCGGCTCTCTGCATGTTCATGCTTCCACCTTCTGCGGTTGTAGCGCCCGAACCTCCTCGCGAAACACGTCGCCACGGTGTTCGAAGTTGTCGAACATATCGAAGCTGGCACAAGCGGGGGACAGGAGAACCACGTCGCCGTGAACCGCCAGCGAGCGTGCCGTGCGCACCGCTTCGCCAAGGTCTTTCACGCGGACAATGCGCGTAACATCCTGAAACGCATCCGCAATCCGCGGCGCGGCTTCACCCAGTACTATCATCGCCTTCACTTTCTCTTTGACCAGCGGACGCATCGGCTCGTACGAACTTCCCTTGTCTTCGCCCCCCGCAATCAGGATAATCGGCCGCGCGTAGCTTTCCAGGGCGACAACGACGGATGCCACGTTGGTTGCCTTCGAATCGTTCACATAATCCACTCCATCGATCGTCCGCACGTTTTCCATTCGATGCGGAACTCCCCTGAACGCCGCACATCCCTGCTGAATGTCCCCGACGGGAACCCCGGCAAGAAACGCCGCCGTGGCCGCGGCCAGGACGTTTTCGACGTTATGCCGGCCTGGAACGTGCAAATCCGCCCTGTGAACGATTTCGTATTCCCGTTCCCGTACCTTAAGCACCAGCTGGTCGCCACGGATAAAAGCACCCTCGGTCAACACCCGGGATGAACTGAACCCGATCGTCGCCGGCTCCACGCACCGTCCCACCGCCTCGAGCGTCGCCTCATCATCGGCGTTGAAGACGACGAAATCTTCCCGTCCCTGATTCGTGCAAATGCGTTGTTTCGAGGCCAGGTACCTGTCGAAATCCATGCCGTACCGGCCGAGATGATCGGGCGTAATGTTGGTTATGACGGCGATGTGCGGATGGAATGTCTCGACGTGATCCAGTTGGAAACTGCTGACTTCGAGCACGGCGTACCCGGCATTCGGCGCTCGCATGACCGCTTTGGCAAACGGCAATCCGATGTTGCCTGCAACGATTACGTCGTCGTGTACGCGTCGCAGCAGTTCGCCGATGAGAACGGTGGTGGTGGTTTTCCCGTTCGTTCCGGTGACCGCGATAATCGGCGCCGCACAGAACCTTGAGGCGAGTTCGAGCTCGGATATCACGGAAAGGCCCTTGGCAACGGCGGCCCGCACCACCGGCGCATCCGATGGAATACCCGGGCTGATCACCATCGCGTCGCATTCAAACACTTTTTCCGAATGCCGGCCGAACTCACAGGCGATTCCCAGCTTCTCCAGCACGCGTTTTTGTTCCGCCATCGTTTCCTCGGGTGCCCGGTCGCTTACAAAGACGTCCGCGCCGCGCGCGGCAAGTAATTCCGCCGCCGCAAGGCCGCTGCGAGCAGCTCCCAGGACTGTCCACCGCTGATTCCGCAATGAAAGAGTATTTGAAACGCCTTGTGACATATTACCGGATTTTGAATGATGCCAAGCTGAGGATCGCCAAGATGACAGCGATGATGTAAAACCGCATGACGATCTTGGGCTCCGCCCAGCCAAGCAATTCAAAGTGATGGTGAATGGGCGCCATGCGAAACACCCTGCGTCCAACACCGTGTTTCTTTTTTGTGTACTTGAAATACGTCTTCTGGATCAAGACCGACAACGTTTCCGCGAGAAAGATTCCGCCCAGGACAGGCAGAAGAAGCTCTTTTTTCACAAGCACCGCCGTTACTCCAAGCGCGCCACCGAGCGCCAACGATCCCGTGTCGCCCATGAACACCTCCGCCGGGTGCGAATTGTACCACAGGAACCCGAGGGACGCCCCGACAACGGCGGCTGAAAATACCGCCAACTCCTGGCTGCCGGGCAGGTACATAATGTTGAGATAATTGGCGGCGATCTTGTTGCCACCCACCCAACTGATAACCGCCAGCGAGAGAAACGAGATTGCAATCGTTCCAACAGCCAGGCCGTCCAAACCATCGGTCAGGTTCACCGCGTTGGAAGTTGCGACGACAACGAAGACAACCATGGGCACGTAGAAGATCCCGAAATCGAAGTTCACGTTCTTGAAAAACGGAACGGTCGTGATCGAGTTATAGGGAGCGAATTCCGGTGAAAAATAAATAATACTGCCCACCAGTAACCCGACGACCACCTGGCCGATGATCTTGTATTCTCCAATCAATCCTTTCGGATAATGCTTGATGACCTTAAGGTAATCATCCACCCATCCGACGACTCCCATCCCAAAAGTCGTGATGAGAATCAGCCAGACGTATGTCTCTTTTATGGGGGCCCACAACAGCACCGGAATCAAAATGGCGCAGAGAATGATCAAACCGCCCATGGTCGGCGTTCCCGCTTTGGCCTGGTGACCGGCGGGCGCTTCCATCTTGGCCGTTTCTCCGATTTGTCGGCGTTTCAGGATCCGGAGGATCCTGGGGCCGACAATCCATGTTATCAACAAGGCCGAGATTGCCGCCGCCGCCGCGCGGAACGAGATGAACCGGAAAACGTCGAACCCCGGCGGACTGTATTGCACATTCAAATAATCAAAGAGATAGTATAACATTACGCTTTCCCCCGCGGAGATTTTTCGACCAGCGCGGCGACAACTTCATCCATCTGCATCGCGTTTGAACCTTTTACAAGAACGGCGTCGCCGCGGGCGACAAAGTCGCGTACATCAGCGCAAAGCTTCTCCTTGTCCGTATAGTGCTTCGCGAACTCCGCCCGGGTTTTCATAACGTCGGAAATGCGCCTGGCGTCACGTCCGAATGTGAAGAGATACTCGAATCCCATCTCCACCAACATCTCCCCTACCTCCTGGTGCTCAGCGGCGCTGCTCTTACCTAACTCGAGCATGTCACCGAGCACCAGGATCTTGCGCCCCTTCGTTTTCATATCCTTCAAAACATCCACGGCGGCGCGCACGGAATCCGGGTTGGCGTTATACGCATCATCAATGACAGTGATACCGTTCACGCGCTTGATCTCCAACCGCCGTGAGAAGCCGCGAAACTTGCTGATCTGCTCCCGGATATCCCGCAGTGGAACCCGAAACGCCAGAGCTACCGTCAAAACCGCCAGAGCGTTTTGTGCGGCGGCCATCCCGGGTATTCCCGGCTTAATCGTAAACGGGCGACTGTAATATTTTTCCGCCTGGATTTCCATTTCCACGCATCCCTTGTCATCGACCGTTGTTCTAAGGCATTGGACATCCGCCTTGTGATGAAACGCGTACGTCACGACGCGTTTGCCCTTCGTGTACTTTCGTAGCAGGGGTTCATCCTTGTTCCAGAACAGCAGGCCGTGCGGCGGAACGGAACGGAACAACGCCCCCTTTTCCTCGGCGATCGATTCACGGTCTTTCAACCCCGCCAGGTGTGCCTTTCCGATATTGGTGATAAGAGCGTGGGAAGGCACGGCAATCCTCGCCAAATGAGCGATGTCACCGGGTTGATTCGTTCCCATTTCCAGAACGCAGATGTTGTGCGAAGGACTGAGACGAAAAAGCGTCAGCGGCACACCAATGTGGTTGTTCTGGTTATCGATCGTGGCGTTGACGCGGTAGCGTTTTTTCAGGATGCAGGTCAGAAGTTCCTTCGTTGTCGTCTTGCCGTTGCTGCCCGTCACCGCGATGATGGGGCAGTCGAATCTCTTGCGATAGAAATAGGCGAACGACGTGAAATACTCGAACGTGTCTTTCACCACGAGAAGGGGATATTTTTTCGCCTGCTTTTTATGAGCCTCGTACCACGCCTCTTCAACAACGATTGCGCGGGCTCCTTTCTTCAACGCGTCTTGTACGAATTCGTGAGCGTCGTATTTTTCGCCCCGAAGAGCAATGAACACCGCGCCGGGTTTCAAGGTCCGTGTATCCGTGGATACGAAATTCAACAATTGGCGGCGGTTACCGCTCAAGTTCAATTCGAAGAGGTATTCGGTTTGTAACAAGTCTGCTATGCGGAATCCGGTCATGAACCGTTCTCCCGTTGTTCAAAGGCTTCCTGCACCACTTCGTGATCGCTGAAGTGGATCCGCTCGGCACCAAGGATCTGGTAATCCTCGTGTCCCTTGCCTGCCACCAGTACAAGATCGCCGGGGCGCGCGCGCTGTATCGCTGTCCGAATGGCGGCTCTGCGATCCCGATCAATCATGACGTTGCTTCGATCGTGAATGCCGCCAAGAATGTCGGCGATGATGGCATCCGGATCTTCCGTGCGAGGATTGTCGGACGTGACAAGGACGAGATCACTGAGCTCAGTCGCGATGGCGCCCATGGCGGGCCGCTTTTCACGGTCCCGGTCGCCTCCGCAACCAAAGACGGTGATGATTTTGGCGCCTGGATGAAGTGTGTCGCGGATTTCCCGAAGTGTCAGGAGCGCGTTTTTCAGCGCATCGGGAGTGTGCGAATAATCGATGAATACGCTGACACCGTCAGGTGACGTCACGCGGTCGAAACGACCGGGCACCCGCGATAGCGACTCAATGCCGCGAACGATGTCCAGTGAGGGGATATCGAGCATCAAACCAGCCGCGAAGGCTGCCGCTACGTTATACGCGTTGAATCGTCCGATGAGCGGTGAAGAGATATCAACCTCGTTACCGAGAGCTTCCAGGTGAATAGCGTTTCCCGTCTCGGAGATTGAAAGGCGCGATATTCGGACGTCGGCCTCCGGCGAGAAACCGTACCCCACGACGGGAATGTCCAGTCCCGCCCGCAACGTCTCCGTGGCCGGATCGTCAAAATTCAGGACGGCAGTACCGGTGGTGTATTCCGTGAACAGGCGTCGTTTTGCTTCCAGGTAACGCGTCCGCGTCTGGTGGTAATCCAGGTGATCCTGCGTCAGGTTCGTGAAAACGGACACCTCGTACGTCAGACCATCGACTCGTCCCTGGTCGAGCGCGTGTGAAGACACTTCCATGACCACGTCCGAGCAGCCGGCGTCACGCATCCGGGCCAAAAGCATCCGGAGCTGAACCGGGTCGGGCGTGGTCAGTTGGGAAGGGTAAGAAGAATCGCCGATGCAGTACTCGACCGTTCCGATCAATCCCGCGTTGTTGCCGGAGGCATGAATAATGCTCCGAAGGAGGTATGATGAGGTGGTTTTCCCGTTGGTTCCTGTTATGCCGGAAAGACGGAGGGAGGAACCGGGATTGTCGTAAAACGCATCGGCGAACGCCACCAGGGCGGTGTGCGTATCATCCACCACTATCACGGTGGTGTTATACTGTTCCAAGTAACCTGGTTGCAACCAGGATCTCAATTCCTGCTCGTACCGGTCCCGTGCGACGACAACGGAGGAAGCACCGGTTTCTATGGCTTGCCGGACATAGCTGTGACCATCGACACTCGTACCGCGCACCGCCACGAACATGTCCATCGGCCGGCCTTCGCGGGAGTCCGTGCGAATGCCGTGAATCAGCACGTCCGCCTCTCCGACAACCCGGGTCACCCGGACCTCCGCGAGAAGATCGGAGAGCTTTTTTGGCGCTCTGTCATATGTCGTGTCGGGCTTCAGCATTTCTTCATCAGGGAACGCGAACAAATTCAGCCAGGGGCGTATTCACCGGCGAAGCTCTCAACATGCATGTTGCACCCTTCCACACGGCGCTTCCCGCTTCGGGCCGTTGGTTTTGAATGACCCCGCTTCCGGTTATCCGCGCCTTGAGCCCTGCCGCGGACAGCACGTTCACCCCTTGCCGGAGCGGCAGCCCCGTCACGTCCGGCATGACGACACCGCCTGCCTCCGTTCCGGTATTCCGCCGGTTGATCTGCACTTCCATTCCCGGTTCGCATTTTGATCCGGCCGCCGGAACGGTGTTGTAAATCATCTCGCGGGGTTGAAAGAGAACGGGGGTCAAACCGGTCATGCGCAACCATTTCAATCCCACACGTGCCGGAATACCGGTATAATCCGGCAGCGGAAAATCCAACGACGTCCTGAGCACTGTTTCCCGTGTCGGGGTCCGGGTGAAATCGGTCGTCGAGTTGATCAAGCGCAACGCGATACGGCGAAAAACCGGCGCGGCAACCGCGCTTCCGTAATACCCGTTCGTCGGTTCATCCAGAACAACGAGGATGAGGATGCGCGGGTCTTCGAGGGGAAAGAATCCAACGAAAGAAGCGATGTGCTTCTGGTTCGTGTACATACCGTTTATGAGTTTTTGAGCAGTGCCCGTTTTGCCCCCGATACGAATCCCGGAAATAGCCGCGGACTTTCCGGTACCCTTCGACACCACGGATTCCAGGATCTCTCTCATGATGGCGGCGGTTTCGGGCTTGATGACCTGGCGTTTCGGCTCCGAGGTCCGCTCTTCGATAATGGTGCGATCATGGGAAAGATGCCGTTTCACCAGGAACGGCGTCATCAAGAGGCCGTTGTTGGCTATGGCGGCGTACGCCATGGCGATCTGCAGGGCGGTGGCGCTGAGGCCGTACCCGAACGCGATGCGGGGAAGCGTCGTGGGATCCCAGTTCGCCGGGGTGGGCAAGGAGCCGCTGTACTCGACGGGAAGATCGATACCGGTACGCACCCCGAACCCGAAATTACGAGCGTATTCAAACATCTTCCTGGCGCCGATCTTTCTCGCCAATTTCACCATGGCGATGTTGGAAGAATACGTCAGTGCTTCTTCCACGGTAATCGTTCCCAGCGGATGATCGTCCCGCACCTTCGTGCCGTCTTCGAGCGTCAGGACACCTTCTTCGGCGTAGATCTTGTCGTTGCGATCCATCAAGCCGAGGTCGATGGCAGCGGAAGTTGTAACAATCTTGAAAGTGGAACCGGGATCGAACTGGTCGATGACACTCCTGTTTTTCCAGGCGATCGAATCGTAACTGGCGCTGTTGTTCGGATCGGCCACGGGATAATTGGCCATGGACAGAATCTCGCCGGTCCTGGGTTGTACGATGATACACATGCCGGCACGCGCGCCCGCCCGCTGCACGCCTTTCCGCAGTTCCTCTTCGGCGATGGCCTGGTAATTCAAGTCGATCGTCAGTTG
>JAADGX010000022.1 GCA_013152135.1 Chlorobiota bacterium | reverse complement strand
CCGAGGACGTCTTCCACGCGTTGTCATTGTGGTTCAGGTACACGTACGATGTTCCCGTTCCGTTTGTAAACAAGTGGTATCCTCCGTCGAAAAACGCGTAAAACTTGTTTTCCTTGAATGCTTTCCGCAAGGTCGTTGTACTCGCGTCGCCGAGGATCATGCTCCCGGTTATTCCGTTCGTGGAAACGTACGAGCCGATTGACACGGATTGCTTTCCGCTGGCGTAAGACTTATAGCCCATGACGATAGCGTAATCACCGGTGGCGTTATTTTCATACCCAATGGCGGTGGACGCATGGCCGCTGGCATTAGATATAAACCCCATCGCGGTAGAATATTTTCCGCTAGCAGTGGTCTTGTAACCTGTCGCTATCGAAGCATCGCTAGTCGCAGAAGTTTCATAACCCATCGCAGTCGAAGCAAAACCGTTGGATTTTGTTTTATGACCCATTGCGGTGGAGCTCTCTCCACCAGCTGTTGTTTCTCTGCCAAGCGCGGAGGAGTATGTCCCTGTGGCAACAGTTTGGTACCCAAAGGCGGTTGATACCCCACCGCTGGCATTTGTTTTAAAACCGAGTGCGGTGGATGTACCACCACTAGCAATCGTATAATTACCGAGCGCAATTGATGCGGTCCCACTTGCCGTAGGGACGGATCCGGCTGCAAAAGAATACTTTCCTATCTTAGCATCATTCCAATTCCCTAAATAGGCATATCCCGCACGAAAAGCCGATTTCCGTGGATACCATATCATAACCGGTCCGGTCATTGAAGGAAGTGTCGCACCAGCACCCTCTGTTCCTTTTGCCAGGATGCCGCCATCCTTTTCCAGTGTCAGTTTGAATACTGGAGAACCCGTACCCAAACCGGCCTTTCCGTCGCCGCGAACCGTAAACAGGCTGTTGCTCGCGTTGTCCTGCACGGTAAAGCCCTGCGCGTTCGTTGCTCCTGAAAGACGAGCCTCGATATCCTGCGCTGCGAGATTGCTGGCAAACATAAGGATTAAAAAAGAGAAGAAAACATTATACAGAATCATGGTTGTACTCCTTTGAGTAAATACTTGGTTCGAAATGTATTTCCAAACCACGGCTTCTTTAATTCCCGGAGATTATGTGATTGTTTTCAAAACGTTTGTCCACATGTGACAGCGCCTCGCTTGAAGCATCTTTTCCCCGAGAAACTGTGTATTTCCTGAACATCGCGTCCATATCCGATATTTTCTTTTGCAATGCGACGAGTTCTTTCTTCATTATTTCCATGTCATTGGTCTTTTTTCTAAGCTCGGCGGTCGTCTGACGCAGTTCCGCTGTAGCTTTATGCAAATCGGTAGTCGTTGCGCGCAGCTCCGCCGTTCGTTTTTCCAGGGCCTGTATGGCGATGTAAGCGATGCCGTCCACGTCCGCCGAGGACAGCGACGTGTCATTGCCGATTATACCGACTCCGTCGTGGCCGAAGGCCGTGAACCACTCCTGTGCCATCGGGCCGTAGTGGCGGTACCGCTTCGCGTCCTGGCCCTTGTAGTTCCAGCTTCCGAGACGAAACCTCCCGATCTTGACGAGAATATCCTCTCCATCCGCCGCACGGTAGTTCTCCTTTTTCGTCGAATCCGAGGACGTCTTCCACGCGTTGTCATTGTGATTCAGGTACACGTACGATGTTCCCGTTCCGTTTGTAAACAAGTGGTAGCCTCCGTCGAAAAACGCGTAAAACTTGTTTTCCTTGAATGCTTTTCGCAAGGTCGTTGTACTCGCGTCGCCGAGGATCATGCTCCCGGTTATTCCGTTCGTGGAAATGTACGAGCCGATTGATACGGATTGCTTTCCGCTCGCAGTACTCTTGTTACCCATCGCGGTAGAGTTAGCGCCACTGGCGGTTGCAAAAGATCCCATCGCCACGGAACTGGAGCCACTAGCAGTGCTCTTGTAACCTATCGCGGTGGAGTTATCGCTGCTGGCAGCATTTTGATTACCAATAGCCGTGGAAGCGAAGCCGCTGGCAGAGGTCTTGAAACCAATCGCCGTGGAAGCGAAATTACTTGCAGTTGTTTCGGAACCCATCGACGTGGAAACAGAACCGCTTGCGGTGGTATTATACCCCATTGCTGTAGAGGTACTGCCTTTAGCGATGGTGTTACGACCCATCGAGGTTGAATAAATACCGCTGGCGGTGGTAAAATATCCCATTGCGGTCGAGGATATGCCACTTGCTTCTGAGACAGCTCCCATCGCAGTAGAACTATTGCCACTAGCAGTAGTTTGGTACCCCATCGCAGTAGAACCATCGCCGTTGGCAGTAGTTTGGTATCCCATCGCGATAGAATTACTACCGCTGGCGGTGGTACCGGATCCTCCCGCAAAAGAGTAAACCCCGATTTTCGCATCATCCCAACTTCCCGCGTCCTGCATGCCCGCACGGAATGCGGCTTTCCGGGGATACCATATCATGACCGGTCCGTCAATGGAAGGAAGCGTTACGCCCGAGCCCTCTGTTCCCCTGGCCAGGATACCCCCGTCTTTTTCCAGCGTCAGTTTGAATACTGGAGAACCCGTACCCAACCCGGCTTTGCCGTCGCCGCGAACGGTAAACAGGCTATTACTCGCGTTGTCCTGTACGGTAAAACCCTGCGCGTTCGTCGCGCCCGAAAGCTGCGCCTCGATATCCTGGGCGGAGAGATTGCCAACAAGAAGAAGAATTAAGAAAGAGTAGAAAACATTGTGCAGAATCATAGTTGTACTCCTTGACGAGTGAATGCTTTACTCAGGTTTTTTAATTCCCTGAGATCAAGAGAGTGTTCTCAGAACGTTGGTCCATGGGCGACCGCGACCTGCTTGTTTCCTCTTTTCCCCGAGAAGATGTGTATTTCATTAGCAACGCCTCCATTTCAAACATTTTCTTTCTCAGCGCCACAAGTTCTTTCTTCACTGTCTCAATGTCCTTTGTCCTTGCATTAAGTTCCGCGGTTGTTTCACTTAGCTTCGTTGTCGTTTCGCGCAGCTCCGCCGTTCTTTTTGCCAGCGCCTGTATGGCGATATAGGCGATGCCGTCCACGTCCGCCGAAGACAGCGACGTGTCGTTGCCGATCACACCTATTCCATCGTGGCCGAAGGCCGTGAACCACTCCTGCGCCATCGGACCGAAGTGGCGGTACCGCGTCGCATCCTGGCCCTTGTAGTTCCAGCTTCCGAGACGAAACCTTCCGATCTTGATGAGAACATCCTCACCATCCGCCGCACGGTAGTTCTCCTTTTTTGTCGAATCCGAGGACGTCTTCCACGCGTTGTCATTGTGGTTGAGGTACACGTACGATGTTCCCGTTCCGTTTGTAAACAAGTGGTATCCTCCGTCGAAGAACGCGTAAAACTTGTTGCTCTTGAATACTTTCCGCACGGTCGTTGTACTCGCGTCTCCGAGGATCACGCTGCCGGTTTTACTATTTGTGGACACCCACGAGCCGATTGACACGGATTGCTTTCCGCTGGCGTAGGACTTATAGCCCATGACGATAGCGTAGTCGCCGGTGGCGTTGGTCTGAAAACCCATCGCGGTGGAGTACATGGCACTTGCGGTAGTGCTACCTCCCATCGCAGTAGATGCGACCCCGCTGGCAGTGCTCTGGAGACCCATTGCGGTGGATGCATTGCCACTGGCCTTGGAGCCATCCCCCATAACAACGGAAATTGATCCACTTGCGACGGTATTTCTCCCCATCGCCGTCGAATTACCACCACTGGCGGTGCTGTAACTTCCCATCGCGGTGGAAAACGTGCCACTTGCTTTCGTGCCACTACCCATTGATGTTGAATAATCACCACTCGCAGTACTCTTCTTTCCCGATGCGGTAGAGGATTCACCGCTGGCGACGGTCTCATTGCCCATCGCGGTGGACGCATTACCACTGGCGGTCGTTTTATAACCCAGGGCGGTGGAATTATCAGAGCTAGCGGTAGTAGTATTACCTATCGCGGTAGACCACTTGCCGCCGGCATCAGGATTCCAACCCATAGCAGTCGATGCTTCCCCGCCAGCGCTAGAAGAGAAGCCTGTCGCTGTAGAATATCGTCCAGCGGCTTCACAGCCATAGCCCAATGCGGTAGAAGATTCTCCTGTTGCCTTGGTAACATCGCCCATTGCCGTGGAAGAATTGCCGCTGGCGATAGTTTCATTTCCCATCGCAACGGAAGAGTTACCGCTGGCGGTGGTTTCGATACCTATTGCGACCGAGAAACTGCCGCTGGCAATAGTCCTCTGTCCCCCCGCAAGAGAGTAAAGCCCGATTTTCGCATTGTCCCAACTCCCCGCGATCGGTAAGCCTGCGCGAAAGGCCGCTTTCCTGGGATACCAGATCATGACCGGTCCGGTGATGGAGGGAAGCGTCGCACCCGAACCCAACGTTCCCTTTGCCAGGATACCGCCGTCCTTTTCCAGTGTCAGCTTGAATGCGGGTGAACCCGTACCCAAGCCGGCCTTGCCGTCACCGCGAACCGTAAACAGGCTGTCACCTGTTTTATCCAGCACGGTAAAGCCTTGCGCATCCGTCGCTCCCGAAAGCTTTGCTTCGATATCCTGCGCCGCGAGATTGTTCACTAGAAGCAGAACGAAAAGCGAGAAAAGTATATTGTACAGATTCATAAGGTAACTCCATTTTTTTACGTGAGAAGTTCATTTTTTACGGTTCTATAATCAGCTGGCTTTCTCTACTTCCAGGACGGAAATCAGTTGTTCTCTCCCCGCATATCCACATGTAATTTCGATCCTCCCGTCTCTCGCACTTCCTTCGCCTCCGTGTACTTCCTGAGTAGGACACGCATTTCTGAAACTTCCATCCGGAGGGCCATCAGTTGTTTTTGAGTAGATTCATCCCTGCTTTGCAATTGTGACAGCTTTTCTTTTAGCATATGCACGTCTTTTGTCTTTTCGCGAAGTTCAGATGTTCTTCTTTCCAGGGCCTGTATTGCGATGTAGGCGATGCCGTCCACGTCCGCGGAGGACAGCGACGTGTCGTTACCGATTATACCGACTCCATCGTGGCCGAAGGCCGCGAACCACTCCTGTGCCATCGGGCCGTAGTGGCGGTACCGCTTCGCGTCCTGGCCCTTATAGTTCCAGCTTCCGAGTCGAAACCTCCCGATCTTGACGAGAACATCCTCGCCATCCGCCGCATGATAGTTTTCCTTTTTCGTCGAATCCGAGGACGTCTTCCACGCGTTGTCGTTGTGGTTCAGGTACACGTACGATGTTCCCGTTCCGTTTGTAAACAAATGGTAGCCTCCGTCGAAGAACGCATAAAACTTGTTGTTCTTGTACACTTTCCTGTAGGTTATTGTGCTTGCGTCTCCGAGGATCACGCTCCCGGTTTTACCATTTGTGGAAACCCACGAGCCGATTGACACGGATTGCTTCCCGCTTGCAGTGCTCTTGTAACCCATCGCGGTGGAGTTTGCGCCACTGGCGGTGGTTTCACTACCCATCGCCGTGGAAGCTATGCCGCTGGCAGTGGTTTGAAAACCCGTGGAGATGGAATAAGTACCGCTAGCGTTAGTGTTATAACCCATCGCCGTGGATTTATCACCGTGGGCTGTGGTCATAAAACCCAGTGAAGTGGAGCACTTACCTTGGGCGACGGTATTACTACCCATCGCTACGGAATATTCACCGCTGGCTGTGGTTCGAGAACCCGTGGAGGTGGAATACGGGCCGCTCGCAGTGGTTTTATAGCCCATCGCTACGGAAGTATTACCGCTGGCTGTGGTTTCTAAACCCATGGAGGTGGAATAACTACCGCTTGCAGTGGTATTTCCGCCCATCGCTGTGGATGATTCTCCACTGGCAGTGGTTACATAACCTATTGCAAAAGAATATTTACCGCTGGCGGTGGTTCCATGACACATCGCAGTAGAGAAAGAGGCACTGGCAATAGTCCTCATTCCCCCTGCAAAGGAATAAGACCCGATTTTTGTATCGTCCCAATTCCCTGCACCTGCACCGCCAGCGCGGAACGCTCCTTTCCGGGGATACCAGATCAGGACCGGTCCGGTAATGGAAGGAAGCGTCGCTCCCGAACCCGACGTTCCCTTTGCCAGTATCCCACCGTCTTTCTCCAAGGTCAGCTTGAATATAGGGGAACCCGTTCCCAAGCCGGCCTTGCCGTCGCCGCGAACCGTAAACAGGCCGTTGCTCGCGTTGTCCTGCACGGTAAAACCTTGCGCGTTCGTCGCACCCGAAAGCCGGGCCTCGATATCCTGGGCGGAGAGATTACCGGCAAGTGAAACAAAAAAAACTATGATGAATTCCATGAATATTTTCATGCTATCGCCTCCATTTCGAACTGCGTCCCTGAATGAGATCACATCACTTTAACGGTAACGAAACGGAGGAGTGGTATTCAATCACTTATGTCAAATTGTGTTTCACTTATGTCAAATTATGGAGTTTTGGAGGGAAAGGATGGGGGGAAATAAAAAAACCGGGGCTAACCCGGTTCAGAAGATGCGGTTTATTTATCGTCTCGATATTTGTTCGGCGGCACGCCGAATTGTTCCCTGAAACACCGCGAGAAATAGGCGGAGCTCGAAAAGCCCACGTTATAAGCAATTTCCGTTACAGTTCCGCTTTTTTGCGCCAGAAGTTCAGCTGCCCGCTTGAGCCGTATGGAACGGGTGAACTGGCTCGGCGTCTGCCCGGTGAGGGCGCGGATTTTACGGTGCAGGTTCGACCGGGTCATGGACAGGGCGTCTGAAAGATGCTCGATGTTAAAATCAGGGTCGGACATGTTCTGTTCCACCATCTCCCAGGCGCGGCGTAAAAACGTGTCGTCCATGGACAAGACCGACACCGGCGCGGGTTTCAGCAAGTAGTCGCGACGGTATTTTTGCTGGAGCTGCTTCCGCTGTGCAATAAGGTTTTTTACACGCGCAAGAAGCTCCCGCGCATTGAACGGCTTAATGAGGTAATCGTCAGCGCCTGTTTCAAGGCCTTCGATTTTATGATCATCAGAGGCTTTCGCCGTCAGCAAGATAAGCGGGATATGCGACGTTGTTATATCGTTTTTAATGACGCGGCAAAGTTCGTACCCGTTCATGTTGGGCATCATGACGTCGCTGATAATCAAATCCGGGAGAAGTTCCCGGGCGGCTTTCAATCCCTCGAGACCATCGCTTGCTTCCTCGACTCGATAGGCAGGCTCCAAGTATTGGCGAATGTAGAAACGCACGTCATCGTTATCCTCGACGACAAGAATCATGGTTTTCTTGCCAGAGCGTCCCCGATGATCTACTGTCCTTTCCTCGCCCGCCTTGATCTCGAGATCTTCATCCAACGTAACCACGTTCTCGATCTGCGGCTTTTCGGCTATGTTTTGGTCATGGAAATGACTCTTTCCTTCCGGAAGGAAAATGCTGAATTCCGTGCCCCGGCCCCATTCACTCCGCACGTTGATCTCGCCGTGATGCAGGTGTACTAGTTCCTTCGTCAAAGCCAAACCTATACCGGTGCCCTCATTGGCCCTTGAAGTAGTGTCCTCCGCCATGTAAAAGCGATCGAAAACATACGGCAAGTGCTGGCTGGGGATACCGGTTCCGGTATCCCGAACGGTGATGACGATTCCATCCGGATTCATGGACAGGGTCACGACGATTTCACCGTACTCCGATGTGAATTTGAAGGCGTTGGATAAAATGTTGACCAGAACCTGTTCCATCCTTTCCCGGTCAAAATACCACATCAAAGGTTTATCAACTTTCGAAAGCGAATTATCCTCTTCAAAACGGAGATGGATGTTCCGGCGGGCCGCCTGTGATTCAAAAGAAGAAACCACGGCCCTGAGAAAAGCGATCAGGTCGTACCTTCCAACGGACAGGAACATCATTCCGCTTTCCAGCTTGGAGATATCCAATAATTGGTTAATAAGACGAAGCAAACGCCGGGCATTCCTGAACATGACCCGGTAATGCACCATGACATCACCCTTGAAAGAACCGGACATCATTTCCCTGAGAGGATCGATAATCAGGGTCAGGGGGGTGCGGAATTCATGTGATATGTTCGTAAAAAACCTGGACTTGAGGTGATCCATCTCCTTCAGCGTTTCCGCTTGCTCCTTCAGTTGGCTGTTCTTGGCCGCAATTTCCTTGGTTCTCCGGACAATGATCTGCTCGAGCGCCTGTTTTTCCTTTTCATGTTTCCGGAATCGCCACTTGACCAGCCCCAGAACGAACCCGGCAAACAGAAAAAGATACGCGCCGTAAGCAGGCCATGTTCTGAACCAGGGAGGCGAAATGGCAAACGCAAACTGTCCTTCGCTGCTCTGCTGTTCGTAGACGTTCCTGGCCCGCACCCGGAACCGGTAGTCGCCTTCCGGCAGGTTCGTGTACTCCTTCTTCGTGTCAGCAGTCCATCCAGACCAATCTTCGTCAAATCCCTCCAGGAAATACTGGAACCGGATCGCGGACTCCTCGTCGAAAAACGGCGCGGCGTATTCGAATTTGAGAGCATTGTTCGCGTAATCCAATTTCGTCCCAGTCGACACGGGCAGCACTCCCGAAACAACGGCCGCCCCGTTATAACCACCATATATGACCGAATCCTCGTCGATGCTCACTTTACGGATCAGCGCGGCAAAATCAAGACGATAATTTTTCTTGACCGCCGCCTGGTAACGAATAAGTCCGTTTTTACCACCGATCCAAACAGTCTTATCATCCGTGTAGATGTCCTGGGTTTGGAGGTACTTGTAGCGGAGGAATTGTTTGTATTCCCAGCGGTACGAACCGTTTCTCTGGCGCAGGGCAACACTTGGATCATAATCCGATCCAACAAACCACATGTCGTGCTGCCTGCTCTCCGCCATGCGAAAGATCTGGCGGTCGTCGCCAAACAAAGACTTCCCGAAAACCTTATCCGGAACAAAGCGTTGTTTTACCGAATCAAAGATGAAAACGCCATTCAACGTTGCGAAATACACTTGCCTGTCGAAAGAATAAACATGATTATTGCCCATGGCGGGTAAACCCTGGGTGGTATCGTACCGTTGTATTGAAGCGTTATGAAGATCAGGACGTTCATTCGAAGTGCCGGCATCCAAGAGGGGAAACGTAATACGTAAAACACCTTCATACGGTGTACATAACCATAACGCACCATCTTCGCCTTCCGCGATCCACCGGATGCGGTCCTCTATTCCATTGATTCTTCCTTCATCAATCCACCCCTTTTTCACGCCGGTAAAACGCTGGGCGGCCAAACCACCTCTCAATCCAACGAAGACTCTGTTGGTGTCCTGCTTCGAACGGCGCAGAGCAAAAGCGCCCCGCGAATAATCGTCCGTTACCCCGACAGGCGTAGCCACCTTGTTACGAATATTATAAACGCCGTCACTGGTGGCTACGAGCAGTGATTTGCCGACCGAAAGCAGATCCCAACATTGACTGTTGATTCCCTTGATCCGCTTGAAACGCATTCCCCGTGCTCCTCTTTCATCAAGCCGAGGGGCGAGGTAATACACTCCGATATTTGTTGCCGTATACAGAACTCCTTGATGCCTGACAGTCTTTTGAATCCGTCCTTCGAGACCCAACCGTGCATCATATACAGTAACTGGTGATGGTATTTCTACCCTGCTGATACCCTCGTTCGTTGCTATCCACAATTCACCCTCTCTGTCCACGAACAGTCGATGAATAAAATTGCTCCCCAGCCCAACGGACTTGTCGAGGACCATCCGCAGTTCTCCGTCCCTATTAAAAATTAAGACTCCGCTCAAAATGGTGGACAAAGCAATAGCGCCGTCCGGGAGAATGACTCCGCCATCGATCAGGCACCCGGAAATTACTTCATCTGCAATTCGAGGAAAGGGCTCCAGTTCAAGGCCGTCGTACAACAGCATGCCTTGTCTTTTTCTGACAATCAGAATGCGCCGGTCGCCGTACGGCAACATTGCTACAACATCGTTCGGGGATTTTTGATCGGCGATCGCTTGCAAGGAATTCCCGACTAGACGTGAAAGCCCGACGTCACCTTGGACAACATAGAATTCGCCCCGAATAAAAAAGGAAAAACGGAACGAGGTCTTCGCCTTCCAGACCTTGGAGGTATCGGATGATACAAGAAAAATATATTTCGGCGTTCTGAAGAACACCCCCTGACCCGTGGCGTAGATCTCCCAGACGGGACCACACTCGTGGTACTGTTTGTCTATTCGGTCAAGCAGCGAAATATATTGCAGACGACCCGTAGAATCGGGTGCCAGGTACCCCAGCTCGTTGAACGATCCCGCGTAGATTACTCCTGAACTGTCTATAGCAAGAGAAAAGACGATCCGTGCGGAACCGTGGAGGGCTATTTTTCTCCACGTGACGCCATCGTATTCGAGGATACCGGAGGTGTTTCCAAAATACATCACCCCCCGCCGGTCCTGCACGATCGCCCAATTCTGACTATGAGCGCCGTACTGCAGGGGAGTGTAATTCCTCAAGTCAGGGAGACCAGCTTCATCCAACGGAGCCTGCGCGGCCGCCCGGTGAGAAAAAAACAGAAGAAACAGAGATATTGCTAACGTTTTAAGCATCGTCGCTGTGGAGAGTGAAGCCACTCATATAAAAATAAAAAGCAGACCGCTCTTATTCAGGCGGCGCCTATATGATAGAAACGCTGTTTTCCTGAAACATCCTTCTCCCTGATAAAACATAGGAAATGAAGCACCACATCACAAATATCTGGGGGCATAATATTCCTCATGCTTTTCGTGCTCACTTCAATTCACGCGACAGAAAGCTCAAAGGTATTTCAATGTCACTATAGAAGGAGTCTCAGTGCTGGACTACCACCACTTGCGACAACCGCGTTTCTCCCGCCTGTAGTATCAGGTTGTACATACCGCTCGGCAGGTTCCCAACGCTCGCGCGCAACGCGTGGAACCCCCATTCCTCAGGTTCCGCCTCCCGGATACGTGCCACCTCGCGGCCCTGGAGATCGTACAGCGACAAACTCACCGTTGACGACCTCGGCAAGTACCATTCCAGCGTCATCACGTCTCGAACCGGGTTCGGATACGACGGAGAAAGACGAACCACTTTGGGCGCATTGGACAGCGACACCTCCACTACCGGCGAGTACGTATACTTCCCGTCCGTGTCAACCTGGCGCAACCGGTAGTAGATAACACCGGAGTACGGGATGACTGTCGAGAGGTCGTCCTCAAACTCGTACCGTCGCAATTCTGTCGTCGTGCCGGAGCCCGGGACGAATCCTACCTTGTTCCAGCCCGTGCTTCTGGATACTACGCTTCGTTCTACGTCAAACCCGTAGTTGTTCTCTTCCGTCGCCGTCGCCCATCGCAGGTACACGCGGCCCTCGTGCAGATACGCCGCCAGCGACAGCAGCTCCACAGGCAGATCCGGGGGAATGCACGTGCCGTAGCAGTACACCTTGGACGTGGCGCAGACGCCGCTATAATCCGCTGCCTCCAACGTGCCATACACATAGAATGTATCGGCGCAGAGCTGGGCGCCCAGTGGGATCTTCACGTGGGAACCAACAGGTATCGTAATATCGCCGCGTTGTGCCAGCGTCGCACCGGTGAACACGATTATTAGCACTGATATGAGACCATATGTTTTCATTGTTATGTCCTTATCAGATTGAATGAAACATCAAATAGTCCGACAGCCTCACTCGGCTATCCCTGTTGGCTTTGTCGTTTTCGTACCGATACGATTCGACGTATGTCCCTTCACCGTGGCTGGATTGTTTGATGCCGTCTGTAATTCGGTGAATTTCTGGAGCAACGAGCGAATCTCCGCCATCTCCACTTGTAACTTCCCCATCTCCGAGATTTTTGTCCGCAGCGCAATCAACTCTTCTTTCAGTACCTCCACGTCCCTTGTCTTTGCACCGAGTTCCTCAGTTGTTTCGCGCAGCTCCGCCGTTCGTCTTTCCAGGGCCTGTATAGCAATGTAGGCGATACCGTCAACGTCAGCCGAGGACAGCGAGGTGTCGTTGCCGATCAGGCCGACTCCATCATGGCCGAACGCCGCGAACCACTCCTGCGCCATCGGGCCGTAGTGCCGGTACTGCGACGCGTCCTGGCCCTTGTA
>JAADGX010000062.1 GCA_013152135.1 Chlorobiota bacterium | reverse complement strand
GTGGCGGTCGTCCTCGTATCCTCGGACCGATTCGAAGGCGGACTTGCGGAAGCCGAGGTTGGCGCCGTTCGCCAGGCGCGGCGTTCCGATGCCGACGAAACCTGCTCCCACTCCCACCAGGCTCATGAATTCCAGGGCCTGCATGCGGGAAAACAACGAAGCTCCACGGTGATAAAGAACCGGCCCGCACACCGCGACGTAACCGAGACCGAAGGTAGCAACCATGGCGCGCAGCCACCCCGGTTCCCGCGCGCAATCCCCATCGGTGGTGAGAATGATTTCTCCCGAGGCGGCGGCAACGCCGGCCGTCAGCAGTTCCTTCTTTCCCGGCGAAGTCTTGTGGACGCGAAGCACGCGCGCCCGCGGATCCCGCGCGGCAATGGATTCGGCGATCTCCGCCGTCCCGTCGTTGGAGTCGTCGTCGAGCACGATGACCTCGATCTTCTCCCGTGGGTACTCCTGGTCCAGGATCTCCCGCAAAACCTGCCCGATGGTCCCTTCCTCGTTCCGGACGGGCACCAGGACGGTGACTCGCGGGAACTCCCCGGATGGCGCCGTATCGGCGGTTTGCCGCAGGAGGTTCTGCACCTGCTCCACGTAATCGAGCCCGACCACGATTCTGCGCAGGAACAACACGTAGATCCCCATTAGCAGGAAGAGATACGCAGCGAAAACGACGGCGATACTCATGGCGCAGCGGTCCGCACGAGATGCAGGTGACGGGTGAACATCAGCCCCGCCACGGCGGGCAGGAGAACGTTCATGGCGAAGATAACGAGGGCGCTGTTGAAGCCGGTCGAAGCGTGGTAGCCGAACAGCGAAAAGAAAAACACGGCCACTCCTTCGCGGATGCCCAGCTCTCCGAACGTCACTTGCGGAACCAGGGACTTGGTGAACATGATACAGATCACGATTACGGCCGTTGTTACGGGATCGACTTGTTCAAACGCGCGCGCCACCAGGATGAATTGTAGCGTAAAGGTGACGTAGAACAGCGCGGAAAGCTGGAACAGGCGAAGCAGCACGGCACGGGGAATCTCGTTCAGAGCCGCGAACAGGCGTTCATAGCGGCCCCGGAATTTCTTCGGAAACGGGAATTTATCCAGCAGCCAGCGATAGGCTCCGGGTATCAGGAGGAAAAGCAGAACGAGCGCTATTGCCAGGACGCCTGCAAGGACGACCGGCAGCGCAAGAAACGCGCCGGGCGTTTCACCGTACACGAATCCCGCGTAAGCAATCGTGGGCACACCCACCACAAGCGTTACGAAAAGCGTAGCCGCCTTGTCCACCGCGGACAGTCCCAGGAGCGCCGCCCGATCCGTGTCCTGTATCGACAGCGCCCGCCCCGCCAGCTCCCCGAGCCGCGACGGCGTTATCAGCCCGGCGGAAAACCCCACTCCCAGCGAGGCCAGCACCGCCCTTGACGAGACATTCGGCCGGTAGTGGCGCACGAGGGTCAACCACTTCGCGTACTGCAACGCCATGTTCAGCGGCAGCAGCAGAAGGGCGAAGACGATCCACACCGGCGACGCCTGCGCGTACGCGTACGTAATGGCGTTGTAATCGACCTGCCACGCCACGAATCCCAGGACTCCGGCCGCCAGGACGATTTTCACCATGATACCGGAACGGAAGGGATTCATGTCGGGCAAGAGGATTTCAGGGAGTGCGTTGTGAACCCGTTTCCCCGGTTGCCGTCACCTTGCGATACGAGAACGTGTGCAACATGGCGTCGGTGTCGAGGATGAGTACTTTCTTCTCGTACCCCGGGGCGAACACGGAGCCGTCCAGCATGTACAGGCGCTGCGAGAGGGTATCGAGAAACACGTAGGTCATGAACGGCCCGCCCATGGAACGATCGCTCATGCGCCACAATCCCTGCACCCTGATGGCGTAATGTCCGAGGAAGTTGTCGGTCTCGACCTGGAGGTAGTTCTCCCGGTCGATCTGCACCCAGGCGGAATCGTCCACGGTGCGGTACAGGATTTCGGTCAGGCTGTCGCGCATGTCGAGAACGGTTTCCCCGTTAAGCATCGCCGGGCTGGCGTTGTCGATCCAGTGAACGAGGAGCCAGCGCTCGGTGTCGACCGGGACCTTTCTTCGCAGCCAGACTGCGTTCAGCTCGGAAGAATCCTTTCCTACGTACCACGCTTTCGGGATGCAGAGTGTCCAGCCATAGTCTTCCAGGAATCTTTTTTCCAGGTCTTCCTGCCGTTCGGAGTAACGTACAAGCAACTCCTCGCGTTTTTCCCACGCGTGCTTGAAGAAATACAGGAGCTGCGGCGATTCCCGCACGATGGCGTTCTGCAGTTGCTCCATGGTCTCCGCGGTCATGAAGACCACCGTCTGGTTACGGGCGTGAAAATCCTTCTTGACGAAAGCGTATTGCTTGCCCTCGCGAACGAATTCCTCCGCGGTCGCGTCAAGGCTGGCTCGCATGAACTCCGCCATCCGGTGCTCCGCGTCCAGCGTTGATACGTAGAAGATGTTCCGCGACAGGTCTACGCTTTCCATGTCCTCCGGCTTTACCCACTCGAGTGTAAACCACGGTTCCGGCTGGGGCGTGTGCATCGGCGTTGAAAAAGTCGCCTCCAGGTACGGCTTCAATTCGATCCATTCGGCTGAATCAGCCACCACAACGATTTTATCATCCGGTCCCTTGCTGTCCAGGATCGTCGAACATTGAGCGAACAATACGAGGATCAGCACGGGAAATAGTGACGGCAAAACAAAACGACGCATCATGGTGTCACTCCGTCTCTTTGTTGGACAAATCATTTGGCGCCCTCAGTACAAGGGAATTCCGGGGTAGAACCAGTACAACAGGATCCACATCACACCTCCGATACTCACGGGTATCGCGAAATTGTCGTCGATGATTCCATAGGAGAGAACTTCTGCAATGGCGCCGACAACGGCGGCGGCAAACGCGATGCCGTATTCAAGCGGTGTCCCGAGCAGTTTCGGCGTAAACAGAATCGCAATCCACGCGGTCAAAACAAATGCCAGCGACCCCTCCAACGATTTGCCCTTGAAGCGACGCCTCCCGAACTTCCTTCCGAAAAGAGCCGACGCGGTATCGGAGATGATCAGGATGGAAAACGCGGTGACGAAGATGAGCTTCGGAAACAACCATACACAGAACGTGGCCGAGATGAGGACCCAGGTGGCTCCGTTGAACGTCTTCTTGTTTTGCTCGGTTTCATGCCGCCGCAAAATAAAACTGAAGGTCCGGTAGTAGAGCCTGCGCGTCGGTTCGTGAAAGAACTTGATCGTGTCCACCAGGACAAAGGCGAGTGTCAGCGGCACCAGGATGGTTAGTGCAAGCTCACGGGTGATGTACCAATAGATGATGGGAATGGAAAGCGACGAAAGATGAATTCCTTTCCTGATCAGTTCGTGCTTGAAGGAAAAGTCAGGAGCATCCACCCGCGTGTTTTCCATCCTGATTATTGATCCGACGAAAACAGGTCGCCGGGATCGCCCTGTTCCTGTTTTTTCAAGTCTTCGACCGCTTTTCGGATTTTCTCGGCCCGTTCACGATCCCGCTTGGCTGCTTCTTCGGCATCTTCCTGCGGCGAAGGAGTCTTTTCCTTGTTCTCCGGCAGCGGCTCTCCTCTGAGGATGCGATTGATTTCTTCGCTGTCCAGGATTTCCCGTTCCAGGAGCGCATTGGCAAGCCTGTGCAGCGTATCAATGTTGTCCTTGAGGATCTTGTCGGCGCGCTCCATGCACCGGGTGACGATAGCGCGCACTTCCTCGTCGATCAACTCAGCCGTTTCTTCGCTGAAGTCCCGGTGCTGAGCGATTTCTCTCCCCAGAAACACCTCTTCCTGTTTCGCACCAAAGGAAAGCGGTCCGAGTTTTTCGCTCATCCCCCATTCGCAAACCATCTTGCGCGCCAGTTCCGTGGCGCGAGTGATATCGTTCCCCGCACCGGTGGTCAACTGGTTGAACACCAGTTTTTCCGCCGCCCTGCCGCCCATCGCGTACGCGATCATGGCTTCAAGGTATTCCTTTGAATACGTGTGTTTCTCATCGATCGGGAGGTACGTGGTGACACCAAGCGCGCGCCCGCGCGGAATGATCGTCACCTTGTGTACGGGATCCGCTTCCGGGATCAACTTGGCGACCAACACGTGGCCCGACTCGTGGTAGGCGGTGGTCCGTTTTTCGTCTTCGGAGATGATAAGGCTCTTGCGCTCGATCCCCATCATCACTTTATCCTTCGCCTCCTCGAAGTCGTCCATGCCGACGGTTTTCTTGTTCTTGCGCGCGGCCAGCAACGCGGCCTCGTTCACCAGGTTGGCCAGGTCCGCTCCGGCCAGACCGGGCGTCCCCTTGGCGAGGATTTCCAGGTCCACCGAGGGATCGATGGGAATATCGCGTGTATGGACTTTCAGAATACCTATGCGGCCGTTAACATCCGGCCGGTCCACCACGATCTGGCGATCGAATCTTCCCGGCCGGAGCAGCGCCGGATCGAGCACGTCGGGCCGGTTTGTGGCAGCGATAATGATCACGCCGCTGTTTTGTTCAAACCCGTCCATCTCCACCAGGAGCTGGTTCAAGGTCTGTTCACGCTCGTCATGCCCGCCTCCGAGCCCGGCGCCACGCAAGCGGCCAACCGCATCGATTTCGTCGATAAAGACGATACACGGAGCGCTTTTCTTCGCGTTTTCGAACAAGTCCCTCACTCGGCTCGCCCCGACACCGACAAACATTTCCACGAAATCGGCGCCGGAGATGGAAAAGAACGGCACGCCGGCTTCACCTGCCACCGCACGGGCCAGGAGTGTCTTGCCCGTCCCGGGAGGTCCCAGGAGCAATACGCCCTTGGGAATTTTCCCGCCGAGGCGCTGGAACTTTGACGGTTCTTTCAGGAACTCGATGACTTCCTGGAGTTCCAATTTCGCTTCGGGAACACCCGCTACGTCCTTGAACGTGATTTGAGGCGCATTGTCGGAGATCATTTTCGCCTTGCTTTTGCCGAACGAGAAGATCCCCCGCGTACCCGCGCTCTGCATGCGGCGCATGAAAAATATCCACAACGCGAAAATGGCGATCCACGGCAACATCTGGAGCAGTATGGCGCCGAGCATCCCCTCTTTTTCTTCGTACGAAATATCGATTCCCAGCGCTATCCATCGCTTTTCCATCTCGGAATCAAGCGGCCCGAGAACGACGATAAAGGATTTCGTTTCCACCGGTTTCCCCGTCGTCGTCTTGAGTGTCGCCGCGCTGTTCAGCGTGCCGATAAATGTATAATTGGAAAAATCCGACTTCATCACCGTCGCTTTGACGATTTTCACCGGTTCGCCCTTCGCGCTTGTGACCTTGCCCTGCAAAAGATCCTCGTACTGGCGGAAGGTAATGGTTGGCTCCTGCTGTTGCATGCCACCGAACATGCGCAACACGACAAACACCAGGAGGATGACGGCCAGCCACCCCAGCACGACTCGTGCGATGCGATTCCAGTTTAAATCATCGTTCCCACCGCCGTTTCCCCCTTTCATGGGATTCATCGAACGCTTGGGATTTTGATTCGGTTTTTTGTTGGGATTTGAATCCGGCATGTCGTAATAAAACCTTTTTCTGTCTTAATGAAACGTAAATTCGCCTGACGGCATGCTCCGGGTCAGGTTCCATTCTTGGGAAGAATATAAATCGCCGGCAGGTTCCTCCCTTTCTGCGCGTAGTCCAGGCCGTAACCGATAACGAAACGGGATGGTATTTTAAATCCGACATAATCCAGCTGAACGTCGATTTCCGTCGATTCAGGCTTGTGAAGCAGCGTGACAAACTTCAGGGAAAGCGGTTTCCGTTTCATCATCAATTCCTTGATGAATTCAACGGATCGCCCAGTGTCAACGATGTCTTCCACGATGAGGACGTGGCGCCCACCGACGTCGCAGTTGACATCCTTTTCCAGTGTTACCATTCCCGACGACTGCTTGCCGTCGCCGTACGAGGCCACGCGAATGAAACCGACTTCACAATCCATCTCCATCTCCCGTATCAAGTCGGCCAAAAAGATGAACCCTCCCTTCAATACGCAGACGAATACGGGAAACCTTCCGGAATAATCCGCCATGATGGCCTGGGCGAGTTCCCGGATACGCTGGTGAATGGTCTCGCGGTCTATGAAAAGTTCAAATACTTCCCCGTTCACGACGACGGTATTATCGGACGAGGAAACGAGATTGTCTTTATTCTCTTTCATACATCAACTTAAGCGCCTTGGTAGTATGTTCGGTGATCCGGTGGCGATGCGAAATACAGACACCACACAGCCAGACGATGGTTTGATCGGATAACAACACGTGATAGTATTCCCGGGCCGATCCGGTGATTCCCTTGTCGGTGAGAATATCACTGACAAGTTTCGACCCCCGTAAACCCAGAGGTTGCATCCTGTCGCCGGCTTTCCACCGCCGGATGGTAAATTGCTCTCCAACCGAATCGGCGTCAATGAATTCCACGCGAGGATCGGAAGACATGACGGTGGGAATATCCTTCACCACCTGTATCCATATTCGCCTCCCATCGATGGTCGTACAACCATCCCGTTCAACGAGCAATGTCCTCGATTCCCGAGGAGGTGTGGATACGATTTCAATGTAGTTCCTGCTCCTGTAAGCCCGGACATTCTTTTGCACATTCACGTATTGCCCCGGTCGTGCGTCCACCAGACCTGCAACCCGTAGTACCGAGTGAAAGGTGGGGGAATCATGTAAAAACTGGCTCAGCGCCACCCGCACAACAGAAAAGCGCTGAAAATCAAAATACCTTTTTAATGCAGGAATTGCAAGGAACACGCCGTCCCTGGAGCTGGCAAGCGCGCTGCGATACCACTCGTCAATCTCCGGCTGGAGGTATTCATCCAACGCCCGCATCAGGAATCCAGTGCGGGTGATCCCATCCACAACCGCGTCTCCGAACACTTCACGGAAGGCGGGCATCACCTCGTGCCGTATCCGATTTCTCCTGAAGACATCTTCCTCGTTCGTAGCATCATCCCGCCATGAGATACCGTGCTTGCGGGCGTACTCGAGAAGATCGTTCCTGGTGGCAAACAAGAGCGGCCGCGCAATGCGCCCGCGCCTGAAGGGAATTCCCGCCAATCCCGCCACGCCCGATCCGCGAGCAAGGTGGGCAACGATCGTCTCCGCGTTGTCATCAGCCGTATGGGCAGTGCATATCACGTCCGCGCCCGACTCCACGCGCATTTCCTCCAACGCCTTGTAGCGTTCATCACGCGCCCATTCCTCCAGCGATCTTCCCGCTTTCATCGTCTTGTCCGGCGGCTCCAGCACCCGCTGAAAAAACGCCACGTTCAACTCTCCGGCCAACTCCGCAACAAAATCCGCGTCCCGCGCCGAGCCGGATCGAATCCGGTGATCGACATGACCGACGACCAGATCGAAGTCCAGTTTCCTTCGCGCGCGAACCAGCAAGTGCAGCATAAGCACAGAATCGCATCCTCCGCTGACCGCAGCCAGGATTTTCTTCCGTGACCAGGAGCCAAAGCGCTCCCGGACGGCGGCAACGAACCGTCCATAGAGGACATCGCTATGTTCAGGCGAGCTTGTCTTTAAAGTGGAGTTCGACATTTTTCACCCAGAAAAAATCCTCGGCAAGCATTATCAGCTGTCGCAGGCATTCCGGCGAGGTTTGAAAGAAACGGTTATCCATTTCATCGCGTTGCTCGTTCGACCAGGAGTCCATGGGAACGCGGAGTAAATCCCGAAAGTGATCGACGGCACGCGCAAGTTCGCTCTGGAGGCTTTCCATGCTTTCATCATCAAGCGCATGCGATTGTAACGTGCGATACAACTTCCAGACGTACCTGCCGTGAAACGCCAGTTCACCGAGCGTTTCCGGTTGCGCCGCGTCCACGATGCGAACCAGAAGACTTCTAAAATTCAACCCGCTGTTTTTGAAGGCTTCCACTGCATCAATAAACACGCGACCGGTATTGCCGGCTCGCGGGACATTGTCGGTCATCGTCTCACACGTCGTGTTGGAACAAAATACGGATCAAAAGTCTTCAACCTCTATGTAATTCGTGGTCGAAACGCGCATTGAAAAGTAGGTTTGCCACGACCGAAATACAAACCCGGTGGCGGGTGCCCGGAATAATTCCAGTAAAAACGACCGGAATGATTTTTCGGGATGAGTTCCAATTCTTAGATTTTTTTGTATTTTTCTGATTGCCCGTATCCGGGTTCGGTCTGAACTCCGTGATTGCACCAGAAATCGCTCAATACCATTTCACCAGACTCTTCTTTGGTTCAGGCCACCACCGTTTCGGCCACCAGGCAGGAATTATCCAGTATCTGTACGCAACATTAATCAGGTTACCATGACTCGCAACACGATCTTCTTCGCTCTCGTACTGTGCATGTTTCATCAATCGTTCATCCAGGCTCAGCCTCGATCTACAGAGGAGGGTGTACAGTTCAAGATTGTCGCCCCCAACGCCTCTTTCGTGTCCCTGGTTGGAGATTTCAATGGATGGTCCAACCTTCTCGATCCCATGCATAAGGAAGGCGACAGCGTATGGGTGATTACACGGGATTTTTCTCCCGGAACATATCAATACGGTTTTTCCATCGACGGACAGCGCGTCATCACCGATCCCGGAAACCCGCGTTCGTTCGAAGACTACCAGACCAAGCAGGCGCACTCGTTGTTCACCGTTACCGAATCCGGTGACGTGCAACTGGTCGGTTACCCGGAACGAAAATACCTGAACGACAACTATCCATCGCCGGGGGGGACGCTCTTCCTGGCGCTGGTCTGGCGATTGCACAAGCCGATGTACTACAATTTCGAGACGGATCAAATCGAAGCTCCTTTCGTGCGCATCGCCGCGACGCGGGAATATTTCGACATGGCGAGCATCGTCGGAAAGTATTCCAACATTCATATCACGGTCGTCTTTTCCCCATCCCTTCTCTGGCAATTGCAGCACGTGTACGTCGACCGGGCGAAAAATTTCATAAAGACGAAAAAACGGAAGACCAAGTTCTACGCCGATGGTTTTTACGCGCAGTACAAAGGCAAGACCGATCCCTGGATCGACCTCGCATTGAAACCCGCATCCCGCTTCACGGCGGCGGACCGCGATCTTCTCTACAACGATAAATGGGGAGTGTTTTCTCTCAGTCCCGTTTACATGAGCCGGTTTCCAGAGCTTTACAGCTTGTATGAAAAATGGCTCGACTCCAAGGGCAAACCCGATTACACGACGCAGGAAATCCGCGAGTTGAAGTTTTGGGCTATTTTCGCTCATTTCGATCCGGATTTTTACGAGAGGAAAATTCCCCTGAGCCGCAAGCACTCCGTCGATTTCCGCGATCTCATTTCCTTCCGCAGTGACGGGAAATATTACCTCAAGCACAAGATCAGGGAAGACGACTGCAAGCGCGTTGTCGGCGACGCCTTCAAGATCATGATGAACATCGTTCCCAAATACCAGCGGATGCAATACAACCCGGCCACGAAACTGGGACAGATCGAGATTGCGGGAACAAGCTTTTACGAAGCCAACCTGCCATTAATCATCAATTCATCGATTGCCGGAAAAGCGAACCCCAAGACGAAACTTCCCGGCACGTTTGCCTTCCCGGCCGACGCTGAACAACAAATACAGCAGGGCCTCGAGCTGTACAAGAAGATTTTCAACAAGCCGGTCCGGGGTTTTGTCCCGCTCGGCGGGGCCATGTCGCCGGAGGTGCTTCCCATGTTGGCGAGAAACGGATACAAGTGGTTCGTTTCCGACGACGCGGTCCTTGCACGCAGCACGCCCTCCGACCTCCCCGCGTACAAAGCATACGCCGTCAAAGGAAAAGGCACACTCCTGCAAGCGACATTCAGCAACGCGGACCTCGCCAACCGCATCGTGTACGTGTACCGGAATTACTACTCCGAAAACGCGGCGGATAATTTCGTCAAGATCCTGCTTAACCAGGCTCCCACTTCGAAGACCGACGATCGCCTGGTTACTGTCGTGATCGACGGTGATGATCACTGGCCGTGGTACCGCAACGACATGGACGGCAAGGGATTCATTGGTTCATTGTACCGTAAGTTGGACAAGCTCTACAAGAAGCGCGGCATCGTTACCGTTACGATCTCGGAATATTTCAGCGGAAACCGCCGCCGCAGAGTTCCTTCTCATCCTATCGGCAAACTGGCTACCATCCAAAAACTTGCCAGCGGAAGTAAAATCAACGGCAACTTCGACACCTGGATCGGGGAAGAAAGCATTAACAACGCCTGGAACATCCTGCGTAAGGCAAGGGAGGAATTCGAAAAAGCGGGTCTCACCGTCTCGCGTTCCAACCTTGCCGCTACACGCCCCGGCACCAGCGACTGGTACGCCGCTGCCGCTCTTCACTCGCTTTTCGCCATCGAAGGCGGCGATTGGTTCAGAAGCTTCAGCGACGCCCAAGCAGTGAGCAGCAATCCCAAACGATACGAGAAAGCATTCATGAACCACCTTGCTGCAGCCTACCGCCTGGCCGGAAAAGCGGGCTTCAGGATGAAAATGCCCGAGTACCAGACCATCGTCACCAAGGATTACTCGACGATTACCTGGACAAAGCCTACCAAGAGAACACGCGTGACGTTCACTTGCACACTGCGCGACCGCGAGGCAATTACGGCAGTGTATATCGTCGGTAACCGACCCGAGTTGGGCAACAAGGTGCCCAACAAAATCGCCATGCATGATAACGGTGAATATGGCGACCGGGTTGCCGGGGACAATATCTGGACTATTGTGCTCGATCTGGAAGAAGGGGATATCGAGTACAAGTACACAAACAGCGGCGGTGAAGGGACCTGGGAAGGCTCGGAGGCTTTCCCCGGTGTCTGGCGCACCGCCCATATCAGTGGCGACAAGATGTTTATCAACGATATATTCGGAGTCATTAAGAACCAGTAGCCGGCATATCATCTTCGCCTGCTGACGGTGTACGTCACCAACTCCGGCTGGAATCCGTTTGCGGGATTCCGTGCCCATTCACAGTGCCACATCGCGTGGTATGACGCAGATTATTCTCTACAATAAAACGATGTACTCCATCGAGGATCTCGTGGGCGACATACGCCCGCACCTCGATCCCGTTGATGTTTCCGCGGTCAGCAGCGCGTACGATATTGCCAAAAACGTGCACGAGTTTCAGCTCAGGCCGGACGCCACACCGTATTTCTGGCATATCTCCCGCGTTGCGCGGATCATCATACGTGAATTGAACTATATAAAACGCGACATCCTCTGCGCCGCGTTGCTCCACGACGTTCTGGAAGATTCGGACATTCTCAACTCCGATGTTATTACCTACAACTTCGGTCCCGTCGTCGCTCACATGGTTGAAGTGTTGACCAAGAACATCAAGCTTGCCGGGAAAGAAAAGGACCTGGAAGAAGAGCGCTATATCAAGTGCCTGGAAGGGGCCGACTTGGAAACGAAGATCATTAAGTTCGCCGAACGGTTGGACAATTTCCGGTGCCTTGAATTCGGTGTCAAACGCAATCCCTTCGCGTACATCGAAGAAACGGAACGACTTTATTACCCGATCGCGAAGGAAGAAAACAGCCCTCTCCTCGACACGCTGATCGAAGAGATGAAAAAGATCAGCCGCAAATTGATGGATTGAGTATTCCGGCTTCCTGATGATATGAAAGCGTTAATCCAACGTGTCTCCAAGGCTCGCGTTCTGGTCGAACAGGAAACGGTGGGGCATATTTCCCGCGGACTGTTGATACTTCTCGGCGTCGGGGTGAACGACACCGAAGAGGACGCGGAATACCTGGCACGGCGGTGTGCCAACCTGCGGGTCTTCAACGATGACCAGGGCAAAATGAACCTTTCCGTCCTGGACGTCAAAGGACAGGCCCTCGTCGTGTCGCAGTTCACGCTTCACGCCGACACCCGCAAAGGCAACCGGCCGAGCTACACCCGCGCAGCGGAACCCGGGAAGGCAGAACATCTCTACGAGTTGTTCGCTCGCTTCCTTCGTGATGAACTCGGATCAGAAAACGTGAGTACGGGAATCTTCGGAGCCATGATGGACGTGGAACTGGTGAACCAGGGACCCGTCACTGTCCTG
>JAADGX010000217.1 GCA_013152135.1 Chlorobiota bacterium | reverse complement strand
AATGCGCCGACGTTCGACGCCATCCGTTTCGAAGCACGGTTCAAGACGTTCAGCTACGTCTTAATTCACAGCTCGCTCTTGTCCAAGCGTATCATTCTCGAGAACGGCGAACCGCTCTACAATCCGAAGTTCCTCGCCCTTCACCGCGCCCAGGTCGCCCTCTTCGACGCCGTGGACTTCGGTGTTTACGAAGCCGTTATTTATTCGCGACGATTTCTCGACCTTGCCTATCTCAACCCCATCAATTTTTTCAAGTCCGCGGAACACAGCAACGGTGACCGCGACAATCCGCTTCTCGGGTTCGACGTGCAGACCCGTGCAATCCCCGATCTGCAGTTGTACGGTACCTGGCTCATCGACGACGTGGACTTTTCGCGCTGGGGAACGGGATGGTTCGGAAACAAGTTCGCGTGGCAGGCCGGGATGCAAACCACCGCGCTCTCGCACGACATGGAGTTGACCTTGGAATACACTCGCATCGAACCCTACGTGTATTCACACGTGTTCCCCGACAACTCGTACACGCACCGGGAAATCAACCTGGGCCCGACGATCCAGCCGAACTCGTACGCGGTATCGCTGGGCTTGCAATACTGGCTGGGCTACCAGTGGCGTGGATCGTTCCTGCTCCGTCACACGGAGCACGGCGCGAACGTGTACGACGATGAAGGCAACCTGGTACGCAACACCGGCGGCGACGTCTTGCTCGGGCACAAAGTCGGTCGCGACAGTGAAACCGCGCGCCTGCTCGACGGTAAACTGGAAACGGAAAACCTGGCATCTCTTTCCATCCGCTACGAGCCGTGGCGCAATATTATCTGGGATTTCGTGTACCAGTTTCGTATCAGTCGCAAGGACAACGAAACAAGCAACAGGCACTTCTTCTCACTCCTTCTCCTGATCGAATACTGATGTCACTTCGAAAAACATTGAATTCCGTTCACAGGGTTATCAGCCGTTCATCGTCGGGCCGGTTCTGGAAGGTCGTTATCGGGTTCATTCTCGTCACGCGTTTGGCGGCCGTCGTGGCGCTGGGAGAATTTCATCAGCCGCAACTGTACGAGTACGGCATGATCGCGCGTCACCTGCTGGCGGGCTACGGGTACTCGCTCGTGTTCCCCGGGTTGCATATCGAGTTCGGCATCGACGGCAACGTCCCTCAGCCGGACGCGACACCCACCGCCTTCACCCTGCCCGGTTACGTGGGCGTCATGTACGCCGTCCTGGGGGTCGTCGGCGACAATACGACCGGCTACATCGTTCTCTACGGATTAAACATCTTGATGGGAATCCTTGCCGCATGGGCGGTGTATTTGCTGACCAGGATGTTGCTCTCGGAGGAAGCCGCGCGATGGAGCGCCGTGCTCACGGCGTTATACCCGCCATTCATCGCCGTTTCCACGACGTTCGGCGGCGCTTTGTGGTACCAGGTTCTCATGTGCTTTTCCCTCATTTTGATTATCCAAATCGCGCGCAAGAAAACCCTCATGGCCGCGGTGGCGGCGGGAATCGTGACGGCCGTATGGTTGTACTTTCGCGCCGAGGCACTCGGTATCGCCGCACTGCTCAGCCTTTGGCTCTGGAGGAAAGCGTCGGCGCGCGTCGCATTCGCTTTCTTTCTCATCGTCGCCCTGTCCGCCGTTCCCTGGGCGGTCAGGAACTACTACGCCTTCCACACCTTCGTGCCGATGACGACTAACGGCTGGCTGAACTTCTGGCGCGGAAACAATCCGAGCACATCCGGCGGCAGTTACACCGAGGATGGAAGCCCGAACTGGTACGACAGCAACATCTATGACCAGATCAAGGTCATTCCCCGCACGCGCACGCACGAAATCGACATCATGCGCGTTTACAAGGCGGAGGCCCTGCGTTTCGTTCGCGAACATCCCTGGCAAGTCGCCAGGCTGTACCTGAAGAAACTGGTTATGTTCTTCACGATCGACTTTTCGGACCCCCGTATTCGAACGCCCATTTTCATCATTTCCCAGGGATTGATGGTATTTGCTTTTTTCTGGGGATTCTTTATTCTACGTCACAAGGGCCGCGCTCCCTGGCCATTGATTATCTGTATTACCTACTACGCACTGCTCGTTTCCGCGCTGCACGTGGAGACCCGCTACCAGATCATGGTCGAGATTCTTTTCATCCCTTTCAGCGCCGTGGCAGTAATGCATGTATTCTCAGGCAACGCCATTAATAAAAAATCGACATCCGCATGAGCACATCTCTCGTTATCATTCCTACGTACAACGAAAAGGAAAACATCTCCCAAATCATCCCGGAGGTCCTCAGGCAAGATGAATCAATCGAGGTCCTCGTGGTGGATGACAACTCGCCGGATGGTACGGCGGAGATTGTCCGCGACCTGATCACGCGCGAGCCGCGAATCCACCTGATCACGCGTGAGCGCAAGATGGGCCTGGGAACGGCCTACGTCTGTGGGTTCCGTTACGGCATCGAACACAAGTACGATTACATGTTCGAGATGGACGCGGATTTTTCCCACGACCCGAACGCCCTGCCGGAATTTCTCGCTGCCATCCAGGAAGCCGACCTGGTGCTGGGTTCACGGTACGTCCACGGTGTAACAGTCGTGAACTGGCCGATGAAACGACTTCTGCTCAGCTACTTCGCCAACGTGTACACGAAAATCGTGACCGGTATGCCCGTGGAAGACGCGACAAGCGGATTCAAATGCTTCCGGCGCGAGGTGCTCGAAAATATCAATCTCGACAACGTGAAATCAGGGGGATACGCGTTTCAAATCGAGATGAGCTTCAAGGCTTGGAAGAAAGGATTTCGCATCAAGGAAATACCTATTCTCTTCGTTGATCGCCGCGTCGGCATTTCGAAAATGTCCAAGTCCATCGTGTGGGAAGCGGTCTTTCTCGTCTGGCAGTTGCGGTTCTATTCTCTCTTCGGACTCATCGATACCTCGCGGACCAACCACGTTCCCTCGCGGTCCTGAACACGATCTACTCGCTCCCGCTGTCCCCGAACCGTAACACCAGGGATACGATCTCCGGAGTGTTGCCGACGCGCACGGGCGGCCCCCACGTTCCAACCCCCGACGAAACGTAATATTGCGTGCTTCCTCTTTCCAGGTACCCCCAGCTCTGCTCATACACGAGCTTCGTGATCAAATTGATGGGGAATAGTTGGCCGTGGTGGGTATGACCCGACAATTGCAGGTCAACACGCGCCCGTTCGGCTTCCTGTAAGTCCAGCGGCTGGTGATCGAGCAGGATCACCGGCTTCGAGAGATCAACACCGGCCATGATTTCATCCAATGCCTTCCGCCGCACACCGCGAAATGAAGCCATCCGGTCTTCCCGGCCGACGAGGTAAAACCAGTCATCGACAAGCCGCCATGTATCCCTGAGCACGGTTATACCGGCCTTCTCGATGTACCGTACGGCTTCTTCCGCGCCCCCGATGTACTCGTGGTTGCCCGTCACGGCGAAGACACCATGGGGCGCCCGGAGCATGGACAGCGTCGCGGCCATGCCCTGCTCCACAACCGAACCGATATCCTCGTCGATAACGTCGCCCACAAGCAGTACGAGGTCCGGTTCCAGGGAGTTCACCCGCGCCACGATATCCGCCAGCCTCCGTTCATCGACGATGAGACCGAGGTGAATGTCCGAAACCATGACGACGTGAAGTCCCGATAACCCGGGCACGCGTTTGTCTATCGATAGTTTCACCGTCCTGACCCGGGGGTGCAAGGCATTGTGGTAACCGAAAGCCAGGACCATCACGACCACCGCAACCACTCCTCCGAAAAGCCAACGGTTCAAAAGAACCATGTTGCCGCGAAGAGCTTTTTCACAGCCGGGTATCGCCGACAACACCAGCCGCCCGAGATCGATCGCGATAACCGCAAGCAGGAAGTACATTAATGCTCCCAACCAGAAGGAACCTATCCACACCAGGAGGTTGGAAACGCCGCCCCGGTCAAAAGCCTCTATTAATCGACCGAGAGGATAGGCAACGACAATAACGATAAAAACTGATACAAACACCGTTCGGAGATTGCCCGTGCCCGCCAACGCTCTCCAGCCGTGATTGAATATGTAGTAATTCACACCGGAATAAACGAGGAGGACAAGTGCCAGGACGGCGTAAAAAATGTAGGTCTTCACGAATGCAATGTCTCCGACTGGAAGCGTGTTGAATTACAGGATACGGTATCCACGCCTTCTGAACTCCTTCACGTCCTCCGGGCGTGGAAAGGAATGATAGGATGGCTGCACGTCGGGGTATGGAACGGTGGAGACGGTTTTATCCCTGAAACTTTGTACGACTTCCCACAGGAGATCACCACCCCTGTCCTTCATTTCCTTCAACATCTCATCGAGAGATGCGCCCGCCGGAACCGGAACCCGGACCTGCCGGATCAACGGCCCTTCGTCGATTCGTTCATTGATGTAATGTACCGAAAGACCGATCTCCCGTTCGCCGTGATACATCGCCCAGAACACCGGCATGAGTCCGCGGTAAGCGGGCAGGATCGCGCTGTGGATATTGATACACCCCAGCCGGGGCAACTCGATAAGCGGCTTCCGGAATATCTGGGGAGCGGCCACGGAAATCACCAGGTCGGGAGCGAGCGCCCGGAGGCGCTGGAGGAAATCCTCGTTGTTGACGTTGTCCGGTTTCTCGACCGGGATTCCATACTTGCCGCACAGGCTCTCGATCGTGTGTCCGGCAACCATCCGATACGTGTAACGCACGCCTTGCGTTACAAACAAGCGCGGTCCATAGAAACCAAGCATTTGCCGGGCCAGGGTCAGAGGAGACTTCTTGTTGAAGGGCTTGCAGATAGCCACCCCGGCGATTTCAATGCCGGAGCCGTTCCAGTGAGAAAAGAAACGCCTGAAAAGCCGGATGACATAGAAGACGTCTTCTTCCGTGATGAAATACATCCGCATAGGTTTCATGCCCTAAAATAAGACGGGGAGGCATTCATTCGCGAATGTCTCCCCGAAAAGAATGATAACCCGACCGGTCTTACGAGCACCCGGTAGTGGAACCGCAATCCTCGCACACGGTGCAGGCGCCGTTGCGTTTCACCCTCATGGATCCGCAATTGTTACACTGTTCGCCCGTGTATCCCTGGACCCGGGCGGTTGCGTAGCTTGGGTCTCCGGATGTCTCGGATTCACCGACGGCCATCGCCACCTTGGTCGTTTTCTGCGCGCTGGCGACGAGCTGCGGCGGCGTGTTGAATCCGCTCAGCGGCTTCTCCCGTTCCTCGTCGACCGATTTGACGTGAATGAAATCCGTGATGTGCAGGTATTCATACCCGAGATCGCGGAACACGTAATCGAGTATGGATGTCGCGTTCTTGATGCTTTCATGACCGATCACCGAGCCTGCGGGATCGAACCTGGTAAAGGTGAACGAATCCACCAGTTCTTGTAAGGGAACGCCGTATTGCAGCGCCTTCGAAGCGAGAACGGCGAAGCAATTGAGCAACCCCTTGAACGACGCGCCCTCCTTGTACATGTCGATGAAGATCTCGCCGAGGGTGCCGTCCGGGTATTCGCCGGTACGAAGATACACCTTGTGTCCGCCGACCACGGCTTCGCGCACGTACCCTTGCCGCCGTGCGGGCAATTTGCGGCGCACCGGCCGCCGGGCCACCGCCTGTTGTATTTCCTTCGGACCCACGCGCTCGTCCACGTCCTCCGGGTCCTTCCCGATCAAGGTCAACTCGTCCTCCTCCTCGTCGCTGACCGAACTCAGCGGTTGGGAAAGCTTGGAACCGTCGCGGTACAGGGCGTTGGCCTTCGTCATGAGCTTCCACGAAAGCATGTACGCCCGCGACACGTCCTCGATGGTCGCATCCGCGGGCATGTTGATCGTCTTGGAAATCGCTCCGGAGATGAACGGCTGAACGGCTGCCATCATCCGTATGTGAGCCTCGTAACTGATGTAACGCCGGCCGATACGCCCGCAGCGGTTGGCGCAATCGAACACCTGGTAGTGTTCTTCTTTGAGGTGCGGCGCTCCTTCAATCGTCATGGTACCGCAGATATAGCGGTTGGCTTCCTCTATTTCTTCCCTGGTAAAACCGAGCGCCGTCAGCATGTTGAACGTGGGCGAGTTCAACTCGTTGCCGGAAAAGCCCAACTGGTTGCAGAATTCTTCTCCCAGCAACCACTTGTTGAAGGCGAACTTGATCTCGAACACGTTGTCGAGTTCCTTTTCCAACAGGTCGATCTTTTCGTCCGTGAATCCCTTCTGTTTCAGCGTCTCCCGGTTGATATGCGGAGACTCCACGAACGTGCCATGACCTCGCGTGTATTTCTCGATATCCTCGATCTGGCGATCCGTGTACCCGAGCATTTCCAGCGCCTTGTGAACGCTCTGGTTCACGATCTTGAAGTAACCGCCACCCGCCAGTTTCTTGAATTTCACGATGGCGAAATCCGGCTCGATACCCGTGGTGTCGCAGTCCATGACCAGCCCGATGGTCCCGGTCGGCGCGATGACCGTTACCTGCGCATTGCGGTACCCGTGCTTTTCGCCCAGTTCCAGCGCCTTGTCCCACGCGTCGCGCGCGGCGGCGACCATATATTCCGGGCAGACTTCCGGCTTGATCCCCTGAGGCGTAATGGATAGTCCCTCGTACTCTTTCTCGCTGGTATTGTAGGCGGCACGACGATGATTCCTGATGACCCGAAGCATGTGTTGCCGGTTCTGGGGGAACCGGGGAAACGTACCGAGGTCGCGCGCCATTTCCGCGCTGGTGGCATACGCCTCGCCACACATGATTGCCGTGATCGCGCCCGCAATGGCGCGTCCCTTTTCGCTGTCGTACGGTATGCCGGACATCATGAGAATCGTCCCGAGATTGGCGTAACCCAGGCCGAGCGTGCGAAACTGGTAACTTTTCAGGGCGACTTCTCGACTGGGGAACTGTGCCATTTGAACCGATATCTCCAGCACGATCGTCCACAAGCGGGCCGCGTGCCGAAAACTCTCGACGTCGAATTCACCGGTCGTGGCATCAAGAAAATGCTTCAGGTTGAGTGATGCGAGATTGCACGCCGTGTCGTCCAGGAACATGTACTCCGAGCAGGGATTGCTGGCGTTGATACGGCCGTCCACGGGACAGGTGTGCCATTCGTTGATGGTCGTATCGTACTGGAGGCCGGGATCGGCGCTGGCCCAGGTCGCGAGAGATATCCTGTCCCACAATTCCCGCGCCCGAATCGTTTTCGCCACCTCGCCCGTCGTCCGGTATCGCAGATGCCACTCGAGGTCCTCTTCAACCGCCCGCAGAAAGTCGTTGGTAACCCGGACGCTGTTGTTCGCGTTCTGCCCGCTGACAGTGGCGTACGCCTCGGATTCATAATGCGTGTTGAATACGGGGAAGTCGATCTCCGTTTTTCCCAGTTCCACCAACCGCAGCACGCGGAGGATATAATTCATCGGAACGGCGGCGCCGCGGGCCTTGCGTACTGCTTCCGCAAGGAGCCGATTTTTCCGGTAATCCGTGTTCTCCGTCTCCCGCGCGATACGCATGATGTTTTGAAGATGCAGGCGACAGATTCGACTGCCCGACACCATGCTGGCGACTTTCTGCTCCTCGAACATTTTCCAGTCGATGAATTCCTCGACGTCCGGGTGGTCGATATCCAGGACCACCATCTTTGCCGCACGCCGGGTTGTTCCGCCCGATTTCACCGCGCCCGCCGCCCGGTCGAATATCTTCAGAAAGGACATCAGGCCGGAGCTTTTCCCTCCGCCGGAAAGCGGTTCGTCCTTTGCGCGCAGCTTGCTGAAATTGCTGCCCGTCCCGGAACCGTACTTGAACACGCGGGCTTCCCTCGTTACGAGATCGAAAATACCGCCGTCGTTGACCAGGTCGTCCGCAACCGACTGGATGAAACAGGCATGCGGCTGGGGATGCGTGTAGGCGTCCTTCGACCTGACGATATCACCGGTATCCGGATCGACGTAGTAATGGCCCTGCGATTGCCCGGTGATGTTGTACGCCCACGCAAGGCCGGTGTTGAACCACTGCGGCGAATTCGGCGCTCCCATCTGCTGGAGAAGCATATAACATACTTCGTCGTGAAACGCTTCGGCGTCTTCCTCGGTATCGAAGTAACCATAGGTCCTTCCCCAGTGCGTCCAGGTGCCGGCCATGCGACGCACAACTTCCTTGATACTGTGCTCGCCACCCAGGACCTGATTTCCGTTCTCATCGAGCACCGGGTTCCCTTCTTCGTCATACTGGGGCACACCGGTTTTCCGGAAATATTTCTGTGCGAGGATATCCGTGGCCATCTGCGACCATTGCTCCGGAACCTCGATGTTTTCCATGGAAAAGACGACACTGCCGTCCGGGTTCCTCAGAATCGAAGAACGGCGGGTGTACTTGAACATGTCGAAGGGATTGGTGTCAGGACGAGTGTACCTGCGTTCGATGTGCATCTGAACTCCTGCTGGTAAAACCTTTCCGGAAAACGGAAATCTATGGGTAAAACGGTTTACTTATTTAAAAACAACACTCAACCTGCATCCTCTTCACCAACATCAAAACATATAACAAGGAATCAAACGAAGCCATGGCGAGAGCGAATTCTTCATGTATGAGAGACTGCCAATTGGTTGAGTTAAAGACAAAAGGCGGTTCGAAAGTTACGGTCTTTTAAACAATTTGTCAAGAGGGTTTGTACTTTTTTTTGATTAAAAAATTGCTTGAGTCTATTTCTGCAAATCCTTCAAAAATAAGAGGTTACATAAAAGACAATTGTATTTTTCGGCATGTATCATTATGGCGCGCATGATGAATATTGCTCACGGTTGAACTGTCGAGCCAGCAGGGCTTAAAAGGGGAAATAACAGGCGCCGAGCAGCGCGTGGCGCCGAGCACCGGTGACGTTCGGCACGTTAGCGGGCTGCCCGAAGAGCCATTCATTGGCCAAAACGGCAAAGCAAAACGCTTCTTTTATGTCGGGATCAATCAGTACCGACGAGCTTGATACGCTGATCCCGGGGAGGAGACGTTCGAGGTGATCCATCAGGGTCTTGTTCCTCGTTCCGCCACCGCCCACCAGCACTTCGCATTCCGGCAAATCGTATTCGAGAACCGCCCGGGTGATAATTTCCGCTGTGAAGCGCGTGGCGGTTGCAACGAGATCCTCGGGGGACTTGTTCTTCGATTCAGGAAAACCGAGCAGCGCGTCCAGAAACCGCTCGCCGAAAACATCCGTGCCCGTAGATTTCGGCGGTCGCTGCTGAAAAAACGGATGCTCGTGCATGCGATACAATAATTCCTCGATGATCGCGCCGCGCGCGGCGGTTGCTCCCCCTTCGTCAAACGGTCTCCCGAAGAACCGCTGCATCATGGCATCCACGAGGCAGTTCCCCGGACCAACATCGTAGGCAATGACCTCACCAATCCTCGACCCTCGAACCAGGATCGTAAGGTTGGCGATACCGCCGATATTGACCAGGACGCGGTCTTTGCGGGTTGATCCGAAGAGAAGGGCATCCACGTACGGAACGAGCGGCGCGCCTTGTCCTCCCGCGGCCACGTCCGCGCTGCGAAAATCCACGATGACCGGAACACCGAGGCGATGCGCCGCTTCCGCTCCCGATCCGACCTGGTACGTGGACCGGATCGAGTGCCCCCCAAGCGTGACGGCTTCGGGTTGATGGAACAGTGTCTGCCCGTGAATGCCCGCCAGGTCCAGCCCCTCCGCGGGCAATTCACTTTCTTCGATGCAGCGCAGAACCGCGTCCGCGTACAGCCGCCCCAGGACGGCGTGCAGCATCGATATCTCGTCCACCCGGCTGGATTCGGGACGGGAGTTCTTTCTCAACAACGCCCGGACGTCCTCCGGGAACGGATACACCCCTTTTCCCTCCAGCGCCCACTCCGTGTCCGTGCCGCATCCGCGCAAGCGCACGAGGGCCACGTCGATCCCATCCATCGAGGTTCCGGACATCACGCCCGCCACGAGGCGTTCCGGCTTTTCCCGCAAATCACGGAGATACTCGTGGGGAGTCGCCATCTCTACATGAACTCCTGCGGATCCACGTCGATTGTCAACCGGACTCCGCGATGGTCTTTTTCAGCATGCCATTTTTGTATCACGGTGTAGATATACGCGCGAAACAGCCTGTTCCCGGGGTCCGCGCTTTTCCGCACCCTCAGGAGAATGTGGAAGCGGTACCGGCGATTGACCCTGTATATCGCGGCGGGGGTCACCTCGCTCCTGGAGAGCAGTTTCGATTGCTTCGGTATCATTTCCGAAAGACGGGCGGCGGCGGCGGCGGTCTTGCTCTCGTCACTTCCGCTGCATTCGAGCAGCACCAGCCGGGTGAACGGCGGATAGTTCAGCTTCCGCCGGACGTCGAGTTCCTCTTCGATGAACAGTTCGTAATCGTGGCGCACGACCTTTTGAATGACCGGGTGATCCGGGTGGGCGGTCTGAATGATGACTTCGCCCTCGGTAGTGGTCCTTCCGGAACGTCCCGACACTTGTGTGAGAAGCTGGAAGGTGCGTTCCCCGGAACGGAAATCCGGAAGAAAGAGCTGGTTATCCGCGTTGATTACGCCCACCAGGGTTACGTGCGGAAGGTCCAGGCCTTTCGCCACCATCTGGGTGCCGAGCAGGATGTCCGCCTGGCGGTCGGCAAAAGCGGAAAGGTACGTATCGAACGCCCTCTTGTGCGTGGTCGTGTCGAGATCCATACGGATTACCCGCGCATCCGGGAGGTATCGTTCCAGGTCCTCCTCCACGCGCTGTGTACCCGTTCCGACCGTCTCCAGGTCCGCACCCCCGCACCGTGGACACGCCTCGGGGACGGCGCGGGACGCACCGCAGTAATGACAGCGCAACCGGTGCTGGACCTTATGGTACGTGAGCGAAATGCTGCAGTTATCGCAGGATTCGACGTGGCCGCAGTCGCGGCATTCGAGGTGCGGCGCGTAACCACGGCGGTTCTGCAAGAGAATGACTCCTTCCTTCCTCTTCAGTCGCTCCCGCACGGCGTCGATCAATTCCCCGGAGAGCGAACCGTGAAGCGTCCCCGCTTTCCGGGCTTCACGAAGATCGACCACGATGATCCGTGGCAGGGGAATATTCTCGACACGCCTGGGCAAACAGACACGGTGGTACTTCTTCTCCACCGAGTTGTGCCAGCTTTCGCCCGACGGCGTGGCACTACCCAGAACGACGGGACAATCATTGAAACGCGCCCGCACGACGGCCACGTCGCGGGCATGGTACCGCGGCGTCATGTCCGATTGCTTGTACGTGGCCTCGTGCTCTTCGTCCACGATGACGACGCCCAGGTTTTTCAACGGCGCGAACACGGCAGACCGCACGCCCACCACGACGCGCACTTTTTCCTCGCGCACAAGGCGCCAGGCGTCGTACCGTTCCCCGAGTCCCATGCGACTGTGCATGACGATAACGTCATCTCCGAAAGCCGACGTGAACCGGAACACGAGCTGGGGGGTGAGCGCGATTTCCGGCACCAGGACAAGCGCCGTTTTCCCGGCGTCCAGGGCGTGCCGCAACGTCTCGATGTACACCTGGGTTTTCCCGCTGGCCGTAACGCCGTACAGCAGGAAGGCTTCGAATTCCCCCTTGTCGATATACGCAGTGACCTTCTCCAGCGCCCGCTGCTGGTCAGGATTGAGAACGTGTTGAACGAATTTTTCCGTGAAATGAGACGCGTAACGGCGTATCTTTTCCACCTGCTCGACGACCACCAGTTCCTTTTCCACCAGTGCCCGAACCGTGCCCGACGATGCTCCCGCCGCTTGCAGGAGTTCGGCCAACGGCATCGATTCCCGCCCCTGCTTGTACGCGGTGTACAACGTGGTGAGAACGTTGACCTGCTTGGGCGCGCGCTTCTCGAGTATCGTCACCGCTTCCCGCATTTTCTCCTCGCGGGTCCACGGGAAGAGCAGGCGCACGTGGGAGATCTTCTTGGGGCGGACCTTGGGGCGCTCCATTACCGTTTCGACGCGCACCAGTCCTTCCCGTTCCAGCGCCCGCATGTGATTCGCGACGTTGGAAACGCCGGTCAGCGTCTCCAGGTCGGAAAACGACACGTACTCGCCCGAAGCAAGCGTCTCGAGAATCGCCCGTTTCGCCCGCGAGCGCGCGTAGTGTACCAGCGCACCCTGCACGTCATCGGTCGAGATGTGCGCGTACTGTTCAGTCTCGATTTCAATGCCTTGCGGCAGGGACGCCTTGATCGCATCGTACAAACTG
>JAADGX010000160.1 GCA_013152135.1 Chlorobiota bacterium | reverse complement strand
ATGTTTTATCTACAACAAGCGAAGGAAACGTTCGTTTACTGGTGAACGGTATTCCATTCGATGTCAACGTCAAGGATGAACGAGGTCTTTTACTCCAACGGTTTGGTTTCGCAGGATCGCTTAACAAACAGGTGGGTGAAATCAAAGCACCCATGCCGGGGTTGATCACGAAAGTGTTGGTCAAGCCCGGCGATTCCGTTGCTGCGGGGCAGGGCGTCATCGTGCTGGAAGCAATGAAGATGGAAAACGAACTGACTGCGCCAACCGATGGCATTGTAAAAGCAGTCCACGTGACAGAGCGCGAAGCTGTCGATAAGAACGCCATTCTTATAGAGCTTGAGTAAATCGCACACAACAGTTGTTCACTTATTCATAGGAGGTACCTTGCGACTGCGTAACGGATTCATCCACGTAGGAATACTGCTGGTAATGTCGAGCGCGCTTTACGCCGGCGGTTTTCAGCTAAACGAGCACGGCGCTCGTGCCATGGCACAGGCGGGCGCATTTGCGGCTCGCGGCTACGACCTGTCCGCGGTTTTCTTTAACCCGGCTGGATTGTCATACCAGCGGGGAACGCGATTCCTGGTCGGAGCAACCATCATCACCCCGTCGTTCCGATTTCGGGGTCCCACCAACCTGAACACGAATCAGGAATGGAAGATGGACGACCAGATATTTACACCTATCAACGTGTATGCCGGTCACACGTTCACCGAAGGCGCACTCAGCGGGCTGGGGCTTGCCATTGGTGTGTATAATCCTTATGGCCTGGGCACGAAATGGCCTGACGATTGGATAGGAAGAAACATTACCCAGGAAATTCTCCTGGAGACGTTCTTCATAACCCCGACTGTTTCCTATGCCATAAACGACATGATTGCCGTGGGCGTCGGCTTCAATTATGTTCTCGGGAATGTTACCATGCGCCGAGCGATTGACAATTTCGATCCGGCCATGCAACTGGACCTGGAAGGAAACGGCTCCGGGATAGGATGGAATGCTGGTATCATGTTTCGCCCCCTCGAGACAGTGTCGCTAGGCTTCACGTACAGAAGCAGCGTGCCGGTGGATTTCGAAGGCACAACAAAATTCATCAATCGGCCTTCATCGCTCGATGCCTTGTTCCCCGGCGGCGATGTAAAGACGAGCATTGATTTGCCCGCCACGTATTTTGCCGCTATAGCCGTATCCCCGATTGAAGGACTTGAAGTGGAATTCGATTACCAGGGTGTCCAATGGTCATCGTATGACAAACTTGTCATAGACTTTGTTACGGATGCTGAAAGCGATCCGAACGGTGTGGTCAAGCAGGAAGACGTCGATTCTCCGAAAGACTATAAGGACAGCTATATTTTGCGCTTTGGTCTGGAATACAAACTCCCGGTGATGGGGTTGACTTTGCGCGCGGGCTATCTTTTCGACAAGAACCCCGTCCCTGACGCGCACCTTGAGCCGTTGCTCCCCGACGCAGACAGGAACGGTTACAACTTCGGCGTAGGGTTCAACATTACTCCGAACCTGACCATCGATGTTGCGTACTTGTTCGAGCAGTTCCAGGAGCGTACGACAAACGCCACGAGTTTCCCCGGCGGCGTGTATTTTGACGGCACCTATAACGGCACCGCGCATTTGTTCGCGATCAACATCGGCTACGTCATTCGATAACCCATGGACCAGAAATTGGAGATCAACATGAAACATTTTCGATATATCCTGACCGGAATACTGATTTCTGGTGTTGTTCTCGGTGGCTGCGAGATATCGTCCGATGTCGGTGCGCCTCCCAGCAACGGTAGTATCAACAACACGATGTTCGTATCCATCGGGAATAGCCTTACCGCCGGGTTCCAATCCGGTGTTTTGAAGGAGAGCAATCAGCGATACAGTTTCCCGAATCTCATCGCCCAACAGCTCGGCATCCCGAGCGATAATTTTGCGCAACCGATCATCCCCGATCCTGGCATTGGCACGCCTCCTATTACCATTACGAGCCTGAATCCGCCTGCTCTGGAAACCGGGGTGGCGGCGACCAATCCGAGCAACACCAGCCATCCACGCCCGTTCAACAATCTTGGAATACCGGGAGCCATCCTCTTCGATGCGCTCGATACGAGCAGTATCCAGGCGCGCTCAGCGACACGCGGTAACCCGTTCTACATGGTGGTCATGCGCAACCAGGCCGCCTTCGGAAAATCCATGATAGAGCAGGCCACCAAGCTCGGACCGACGTTTATCACTTTCTGGCTTGGAAACAACGACGTTCTCGGGTATGCGACCTCCGGGGGAACGAGGGGCACAAACCTCGGCCTGGGCGGCACAACACCTCGAACACTCCCGACGGAAAAACTCATCTTCAAACAATTGTTCGAAGGATCGCTTACGACGTTGATGGCGTTTAATCCGAACGCAAGCATCGTTGTGGCGAATATTCCGAACGTGACCGACGTTCCATTCTTTACGACCGTGCCCATCAAGATCCCGAATCCCACGGACCCGACGAAGCTTCTGGATATCTACTACAAGAAAAATGACGGGACGGTAGCGGTTGCCCAACCGGGCGATTACGTCCTGCTGACGGCACAGGCGGTCATCGGTACCGGCCCCAACCGCTCGATGGGACTTCACCCCCTGACTCCATTGGATTCGAAATACGTTCTCGACGCAGGAGAAGTGGCCATCGCCACCAAGGCTGTGCAGGATTTCAACGAGATCATCAGGAATTTCACACAGGCAAAGAACATTCCTCTCGTTGATATCAACGCGGAATTCGCACACATCAAGGCTGAGGGATACAATGTCGCAGGGCAGGAATTCACCACCGATTTCATTACTGGTGGACTCTTCAGCCTCGATGGTGTTCATCCTTCGAGCCGGGGTTATGGCATTGTTGCGAATATGTTCATAAAGAAGATGAACGAGGCCTTCAATGCGAATATTCCCTTCGTCGATGTCATCGATTTGCCAGGTATTCCTATCCCTGCCGGAAAGATTGGCAAGGGTTACCAGCCTGGAATGAAAATCGCTCCCGGAACCTTTGATGCAATGATCAGCATGTTTCTGAGCAAATAGCTCGAATATTGTATCGATGAAATTCCTGATGACGGCCCCGTGCATGAACATGGGGCCGTTTTTTATTGGATAATCGGCGATGCCACCTGCGCGTTCAACAACTACGACGGACAGCCTTCAGGATCGACGCTATTTTCGTATTTTACATGCTTGATGAGCTCGGAGAACCTTTCAA
>JAADGX010000071.1 GCA_013152135.1 Chlorobiota bacterium | reverse complement strand
ACGCGGTATCGCGTACAGTTCGCGCTCCGGCCGCGTCATTGTTTTACCGGGAGAGGAATGGAAACCGGGCATTCACAGGCTGGAGGCCTTGGCGCGAAACACGATTGGGAATTACGCGCTTCCCTTCTCTCGTTTCGTTCGAATCGGTCGCCTGCCCCGGAGTCTCGATGTTGCCGTCCAACCACGACTCATCTCGACGGATCGACGAGCTTTCGCGGTCGTCAGCATAGCTTCTGCGGACAGTATTCCCTTGCCTGATGGAGCGGTTCTTAACGTCACAATCAACGGAAGAGATACGACCGTTACTTGCGAAAACGGCAAGGCGCTCTTCCCTTTGCCGTCGCGTTCCTCGGGATCAGCCCGAGCGAAGGTTCATTTCGGCGAACGCACGTACAACGTCTCGGTCACCTGCGCCTCTACCGACCGGTACGTCGCCGGGACGCTGGTGGCATCGAACGGCGCGCGTCTTCGCGGCGCCTTGGTCGCCGTTGCCGGACGTGTATACCCCGTTCTTCCGGATGGCCGTTTTGCCGTCGATGAACCCGGGAGCGCCTCGCGGCCATTGGTCTTTTCCTCCCCGGGTTTTTTCAGCGCCCGCAGGACTGCCCTCCTCCCGGGTAAATTCAGCGATACGATTTCTCTCGATCCCGTGGCCAGGGGCATTCTCAACGGAAAGACCTTCCTGGTCGTGAAATCCGGTACTGATTCACCGGCCAGTGAATTGCTGGCGAAAGAGCTCCTGGTTCTCTTGCGAGCTTCAGGGGCGCGTCTCATCGTCGTTGATGACGCGGACGAGATCGACCCGGAGCGTGTCGGCCTGCCCCTCGATTCCGACAAGGGCATCATCATCTCGTTGCAACCGGAAACGCGTTCCCGCGATGCGAGGGTGCGATGTGTCGCGGGTCCGGGCTCACGCAAGTTGCAAAACCACGTCGTAACCGCTGCGGTTAAAGGCATTCCTTTTAATGTCAGGAAATCACGCGTACACCTCCCGCGCCTGAAATACCGGAAGTTTCCACGAATCGAGGTTTCCATCCCGTCGCCGGGCGATCGGACGTACGGCAAAGATGCCATCGAATACGCGGCGAACGGACTGGCATGGACCGTCTATCGTGGAATATTGGCTTTCAACGGATATCGAACCCGCGGCAGCAAAAACATCGCCGCCAACGTCGTGGAAAAAATCTCGCGCCGACCTGCCTCGTACACCCGTGTCCATCTGAACGGCGTGCTTCCCGGCGTAACCGACCGCGAGGGCAAGGTCTTCTTTCCCGCGGTTTCCGTTTCGGAGGACTGGATTGAACTCGATCATCCTGATTCTCTCGAAATCACCACTGTACAAACAGAACTGCTTCGCTGAGCATTCTCTCCAATGCTGAATTACGTCTGGCTGGGTCTTGTCGTTATCGGAATTCTTACCGCCGCGGGAAGAGATCTCTACGAGTCGATTGAAAACGTGTACGGAAATAATCGGTCTTTCCCCGTGCACGTCGAGGATCGGAACGGAGTGGATGAATGGACCGCCTGGTGCACGGCGGATGAACTGCGCCAGAAATTCGCGGGCATTGAAGACGCGGATACCACCCGCTTCAGACTTTCATTCTCGCGGCAATCTCCGACCGCCGGCTTGCTTTATCCGGAAAGCGGCGCACCCGCAATCCTTCTCACCGTGCAGGAAGCATTCGGAAACGACGGGTCGATTCCCTGCCGTGTAATATCCGATTCGAACCGGGCCGACCTGCTGTACGTCTCGTTCTCGCCGATCCGGTTCGTGTACCTGAAACGCATCACCAACGCCGCGCTCGATGCGGCGGCCCTGGCCGTGAAAATCGCCCTGGGCTTGATCGGCATCATGGCTTTATGGCTGGGGGTGATGAAAGTGGCCGAAGAAGCGGGCATCATCACCATTATAGCGAGAGCGGTGCGCCCCGTCACCACAAGGCTGTTTTCGGACATACCGGATGATCATCCCGCAATCGGCGCCATGATCATGAACATCTCCGCGAACATGCTCGGCCTGGGAAACGCCGCGACCCCGTTCGGCCTGAAAGCCATGGAAGAGTTGAACAAACTCAACAAGCACGCGGGAACGGCTTCCAATGCAATGGTGACGTTCCTGGCGCTCAATACCTCGTGCGTCACACTGGTTCCCGCCACGGCCATCGCCGTGCGCGCCGCTTCGGGGAGTTCCGATCCCGCCGTCATTATCGGCACCACGTTTCTGACCTCCCTCACCGCCACCGTGTTCGCGGTGATATTCGCCAAGGTTTTCCAGCGACTGTCCGTGTTCCGCGTACGGGAGAGGAAAGCGTCATGAGCATCCTGAGAGAAATCGTCACCATCATCTCCGTGCTGGCCATTCCCGGACTGATCCTTTTCTTCCTCGTGTACGGTCAGTTCAAACGCGTGCGGGTTTATGAAGCGGTGGTCGAAGGCGGAAAAGAAGGATTCACCATTGCCGTGAAGATCATCCCCTACCTGGTGGCCATGTTGGTGGGCATCGCGATCTTCCGGGCCAGCGGAGCCATGGACTTCCTCATCGCGGGCCTGCAACCGTTGACCGATCTCATCGGCTTCCCCGCCGAAGCCATGCCCATGGCATTGATGCGCCCCTTGTCGGGCAGCGGCTCGCTCGGCATCATGTCGGAAATCCTGAAGACCTACGGCCCCGATTCGTTCATCGGCGTATTGACTTCGACCCTGATGGGCAGCACGGAAACGACTTTCTACGTCATCGCCGTATACTTCGGCGCCGTCAACGTGCGCAACACGCGCCACGCTCTTCCCACCGGCCTCCTCGCCGATTTCGTGAGTTTCCTGGCCGCGTTGTTCTTCGTCAAGCTTCTGTTTTTCTAGATCAATCGCTTTCCGGCCTCGGGCGTCTTTTCAACTGTGCTTTCAACTTGACGGCAAGAATGTCCGCCACGCCTTCCGCATCGGCCCGTGAGTGAACGGGAATCCGGTACCATACCGCCCCCGGCGATTCCCACGATGATTCCATCGCTCTCCTCACCGCCGCGGTCAAGGTATGGAGTTTATGGATTTCATCCACCAGGCGCCGGGGAATCGACAGGGTTACATCGAACCGCTGCTTGAAAAACGTGATGGTGCATAACACGCGGTTCCCGAAAGTGAACCGGTATCCCCATCCCTGCTCCGGGCCGGCCCAATGTGCTACCTGGTTGAGGCGCGGATAGACAAGGTTGATCCTGTGCTCGACGTACGCGAGGTCAAGGCTCCTTTGCATACCAAGCGCTAATTCTATTTCGGCACGGGTTGGAACGTGTTTTTCATCGTTGAACGGTTGTTTCTTCACTTCCGGCATACTCACATACCCGCGAGAACTTCAGCGATGTCCTTCCCCGTGATCAGGGAATACGCTTCCACGTACTTTTCCGTCGTACGACGGATCACGTCATCCGGCAAGGAAGGCGCGGGCGGTGTTTTATCCCACTCCAATTCTTCCAGGTAATCCCGGACGTATTGTTTGTCGAAGCTGGGTTGCGCGGCGCCGGGTTTGTAGAGCGCAGCGGGCCAGAATCGCGATGAATCCGGCGTCAACGCTTCGTCGATCAGAAGCAGCCTGCCATCGAGGTAGCCGAACTCGAACTTCGTGTCCGCGATGATGATGCCCTGGCGTGCCGCCTGTTCACGTGCGAAGGTGTACAACTCCAGGCTCACCCTCCGGACCTCTTCGGCCACTTCCCGGCCGACGATTTCCGCCGCCTGGTCGAAAGAAATGTTCTCGTCGTGTCCTTCCTCCGCTTTGGTCGAAGGCGTGAAGATTGGTTGATCCAGCTTGCTGCTGTTCTGCAAGCCATCCGGTAAACTGATTCCACAAACCGCCCCCGTCTTTCGGTATTCCTTCCATCCGGATCCGGAGAGATAACCGCGCACGACGCATTCGATGGGAAGCGGTTCGGCCTTGCGGACCAACATGCTCCTGCCCCGGAGAACATCTCCATAAGGAGCGCAGGCGGAAGGGTATTCCTCCACCCGAATGCTGACCATGTGATGAGGAACGATATGCGCGGTCTGTTCAAACCAGAAGGCGCTGAGAAGATTGAGGACAATTCCCTTCATGGGAATGGGATCGGGTAACACGACGTCAAACGCCGACAGCCTGTCGGTGACGACAATAAGCAGAAAATCGTCGAGATCGTAAATATCCCTGACCTTTCCCCTTCCGAAGAGGGTAAGTTCCTGCAACGATGTTTGATTGACGACGGGCACAGAAAGTTGGTTCATGATTCAATTCCTGGACAGGATAAAAATAAATTGTTTAAGAAATACGCAAATGTACTTTTTTTAAACACAAGTTTGTTGCATCCTTTGGCATAATGAAACTTCCACGTGTTCTTCCTCGAAAACCGCTGACCGAGGAAATCAAATATGATCTGAAAAAGGCAATATTCCAACAGAAACTCCGGACAATCAAAGTGCTTCGATGGTGGTATCATTATTGCATTGAAAATCAGGCCAGGAAGCCAAGCGATCAAACGTACTACAATGCCAAGTCAAGGTTCTGCACATACTGCCACTGAAAGCTCCTCATCAGTTCCGGTCGAGTTACCGGCGGGTTCGGAAATTTCTTTTTTCGCCGATGTTAACGGAGTGTTTACAAACGTCACCAAGGAATTCGCGGAACTGGCGGGTCGCAAGGCTGAATCCCTGATCGGCTCCACGCTGGATACGCTTCTCCATCCCGATGATTCCGCTTTCGTAACCGCTGATTTTTCATGGTGCATCAATACGCCCACGCCGATCAGTATTCGGTTCAAGAATCGTAAAAACAAGATCCGATGGGTGCATCTGAGCGCCGCGCCGGTTCGTAACCCCAGCGGAGCCATAACCGGTTTCATCGGCAAGGTCCGCGAGATCCTTCAAGTCGAAGTGACCGATCAATCCCTCGCGCTGCCGGATTCCCGGTTCCGCGAAATGGTGGAACATACCTCCGAGTTCATCTTTGAGCTAACCGGTCAGAAGTTCACGTATGCCAACCCCAGCGCGCTCCATACATTCGGCTATCCCTGGGATCGCCTCCGTGAAATGACCCTTGACGATATTTGCCACCCTGACGACCGTCGCGATATCCGGGCCGTTCTCGCCCGGCAATACAGCGATGCCATCCCGTCACTTTACCGCGAGTTCAGAATCGTCTGCGCGAACGGGGAATGCATCTGGCTCAGCGTCAGCTCGAGCCTGTTGACGGCACCGGATCTTCCGCCCCGGTTGCAGATCATCGCTCGTAATATTACCGTCCAAAAAGAAACGGAGGCCTGGCTGGCGGCCTCGGAGGCAACCCTGCGCAGCGTTCTTCAAAACACGCTGACCCCGATCGCCTTCCTCGACAAGGAGGGACGTTTCGTCTATGCCAACCCGGCGCTTGAAAGGATGTTCGATAAATCCTGGGAAGAATTCAACCAGAAAAAGCTGTTCGATTTTATTCCGGATTACCTCCACCTTCTCATGAAGAAGCAGATCACCCGCATTCTGCAAGAAAAACAGCCCGTCACGACGGAGTTCATACTCACGCGGCCGGGGCAGTCCGACGTACCCGTTCTCGCCAAGATGTATCTTATCCAGGGGCCGAGCGACCACATCGCCATCGACTTTACAGATATAACGGAGCAAAAGGACAAGGAGCAGCGGCAGGCACGAGAGATCGAACGCGAGGAAGAGCGCATCATGAGCCTGGAGGAACTGAATCGCATGAAAGACCGCATGCTCTCCGCGGTCTCGCATGAATTCCGGACCCCCCTCAGTTCCATCATCGGGTTCGCGTCCGCTCTTTTGGAAGACGAAACAATTGATGAAAACCTGAAAAAGAAATATCTTGGGATAGTGCTCCAGCAGGGAAAGCGACTGGTTACACTGGTTGACGAAATGCTGGAATTGTCGGTAATGAAAAATCACCGGCTGAATCTTCAGGTTCAACCGGTTGATATCAACGAACTTTTACGCGGCACGGTGGAAAAATTGCAGCTCGAACAGGAGACAAAAGACATCACGGTCAAGCAGAACTACTCGCGTACGTTGCCCCCTGTGGAAGGCGATCAGTCGCGCTTGCAACAGGCGTTTTACAACATTCTTCACAACTCCCTCAAGTACACGCCCGAGGGGGGAGTGGTTATCATTACCACGGAAGCGGACGACACCGGCATAAAGATTTCATTCCGGGACAACGGTATCGGGTTGACCGAGGAGGAAATCTCGCACATGTACGCGCCGTTCTACCGGGGAAGCCGCATCAATGAAGGCATACCCGGAACGGGGTTGGGTATGACGATCACGAAGGAAATCATCGAAGAACACAACGGCAGCATCTCTGTCGAAAGTGCGCCCGACGTGTACACCTCCGTCACTATTCATCTTCCCTTCACCCTTACCAACGACTGATTACAGCAACCATGAGTGAGGAAAAAAAGCGCCCTCTGCTCATTGTCGATGACGAAGAGAGCGTCTGTACCATGCTCGCGTACTGGGCCGAGAAATTCTGGGACTATCCCGTAATTGTCGTCAATAAAGGCCAGGATGCGCTGGAGAAACTCAATCAAAAACCGGGTGTCGTTCTGCTTGATATCATGCTCCCGGACATCAGCGGCATCGATGTCCTCAAGTGGATCAAATCGTTCGACAAGAATATCCCGGTTATCATGCTCTCCGCCCAGGCGAGCGTCGAAGTAGCGCTGGAAGCCCTTCGCACCGGCGCGTTCGATTACTTCACCAAGCCGATCGACCGCGATCGTCTCAAGAAGACCATCGAAAACGCGATCCGGAGTTACGAACTGTCGGAACAGGTCGAGCAGCTCGAGAGCCTCCTGCGCGAAAAGTACACCTTCGAGAATATCATCTCGGTCGATCCCAAGATGCAGGACGTGTTCCGGCTGATGCGCAAAGCTGTTTCCAGTACGATCACCGTCACCATCCAGGGTGAAAGCGGCACCGGGAAAGAGCTGATCGCCCGAGCGCTTCACTTTAACGGACCCAGGAAAGACAAACCGTTCGTAGTGGTGAACTGCGCCGCCATCCCTCACGAGCTCCTGGAAAGCGAGCTGTTTGGCCACGAGAAAGGCGCTTTCACCGGCGCGCATGAACGCAAAATCGGAAAGTTCGAAGCGGCGACGGGAGGGACACTGTTCCTGGATGAAATCGGGGACATGGACCAGGCGTTACAGGCGAAAATTCTAAGAGCCATTCAGAACCGGGAAATCCAACGGGTGGGGGGCACGGAAACCATTTCCATCGACGTTCGCTTCATCTCGGCCACCAATAAAGACCTGTTGGAAGAAGTCAAGAAAGGGAATTTCCGCGAGGACCTGTACTACCGGCTTTCCACGTTTCCGATTTACCTGCCGCCTCTCCGGGAACGCAAGGGGGACATCCTCGCCCTGGCGGAACATTTTCTCAAGGTTTACGCGCCCGAGATGAACCCGCAGGTGAAATCGTTCACCCGTGCGGCTTCCGTCGCCCTCACGCGATACTCGTGGCCCGGCAACGTGCGCGAATTAGAGAGCGCCGTTGAGCGCGCCGTACTGCTCTGTGAGTCCGACCGCATCGACGTAGAACAACTCCCCCTTACTGTCCGCGGCAACATCTCGTACAAGGATACTGGAACACCCGCGGAAGAATCTGCGAGCGGCTCCTCGCTTTGGGAACCGACCTCGCCTGACGAGCTTATTCCTCTGACCGAACTCAAACGGAACTACGTCCAGCGCGCTTACGAGCTTTGCGAAGGGAACGTTTCGGAGGCAAGTAAACGCCTCAACATTTCGCGCGCAACCATGTACCGGATACTCGAGAACAAAGAAGATTAAGTTTCCCCTCCCCGCAGGCACAACGTCCGCTCTTCTGCAGTTATTGTCGGAATGCAATGACGACTATTCGCAATGAAGCGATCATCCCTCCCATCGCTTAACCATTCATGCGAATAAAAACAGGGATGGAAACGGCAGGCGAAGCCCCTCTTCCGTCAACATCCCCTGGACCCCTTTCACGTTGGACACCGCGCAACGGTTATTTTTCCTCGTCTTGCTCCTCAAGAATATCCGTGTCATCCCATACCATGGAATCCTCCGGTTCATCTCCGGCATCCAACGCCGCTTCATCCACTCCCGCGGTGTTCATGGTCGTTTCCGGTTCCTCCAGTACTTCCACGTCCTGGGCTTGAAGCCCCTTTTCCCCCTCCACCACGGAAAATTCCACGCGCTGTCCACGACGAAGCTTCCGGTAGCCCGTACCGCTGATACCCGTGTGATGGACGAAAATATCTTCGCCCATATCCCGGATGATGAATCCGTACCCGTTGCGGGGATTGAACCATTTTACCGTGCCTGTCTCGCGCTCTGCCATGGCATTGATCCCTCCTGAGTAGTATGTATGAAAAACCTCGGAGCAGAGCGTTTTAGTCAACCCGGATAGCAGAGCATTTCCGGTGTAAAACGACTGCCGACGTGCGTAAAATAAAATTGTAAGTGCGCATTGTCAAGATAGAACGGGAATCATGGTCATTCATTATCCGGCGGGAGATGATTTGGACGCACAGATTATGAAATTATGCCATCCCGATCTCAACACCTACACCCAGGCGTTCGATGTCGCGCAAAAAGACGACGGGTTCCACGATATGGGCCTGCTGCCACAAACCAGGACGGCGGATGTTTCCATCAAGATACTGTAGCAGGCAGGCCACGACGGGAACTGCGGTCATCACGTAGGAATCCGCGTGTTCCATGTGAATCGTCAGCGACCGATTATTATTTTCAATTTCTCCATCCGCCTCCATGCGCAGGATTGTTACGAAGGGCGGACGGGCGAACGTTTTCATTCCCCAGACGAGAAGCGGGCCGATGAAGCGGCTCCCTGCTTCAGGCATCAGTTTCTTCACTACCATTCCGGCCGGCAAAACGAACAAGTCGACAAACCAGTTGAACCCGGTAATGAAGAACCCGAGTTCCCTCAATGACGGTATTTCACCGGGCAACCGCGCGAGCTCTTCGAGCATCATGGGATAGCAATCCTGTTCGCCGATCTCTTTCCCGAAATCAAACTTCTCCCTGTCCTTCCATCCTGCTTTCCTCCATGACCCCTCGCGATACAACGAAGGATTGTAATCAATAATCTCGTCAACCATTTCCCGCACGGTGTCGGGCGAGAATTGATACTGCCTCCAGTCAACCTTTATCGCGCTTCCGACACGCACCCGTTCCACCTTGTCCAACCGAACGCACGCGTATCGCGCCAGGGCGGCCGGTAAACCCGGATGAAATCCGCCGTCCGTGATGAAGCAGCGCCCGGCCCGTTTGATGTCTTCTTCCAATCGCCTGAGCGTTTCGAGTTTTCGTGTCGAAAGCTGGAGATCGAGGTAATCAATTCCGGCGGCGATGGCAGCTTCGGCGACGTTCTGCACGTGGGAAGAGGAACTTGCCGCAACCACGACCATGTCAGCATCCGGGAACGCCTCGTCCAGCGAGGAACGATCGGAGGCATCCACGCGCCGGGAGGTAACGCGATCGCTTCCGAACATCTCGGCCAAGGAGTCGGCAAGAGCCGATGCCCGCGCGGGATTTCTGCCGGCGAGCACGACGTGCGTAGTAGTTTCGGCCAGAAGATACTCCGCTATCAATCGTCCGGCGTTACCGTAACCACCAAGTATGAGGATGGTTTTATCCATTCGTGCAATGGCGATGGAGAGCCTTCCACTCCTTGTTGATGGAGCGAATCGCGGTCAATTCGTCGTTATTTCCCGGAAACCGCTACCGCGACGCTACCGGAATACTTATTGAAAACAAGATGGACGCGTTGGGGCGTGAGACCGTGCAACGTCGTTTCACCCAGGGCAATGTTGCGGTTCAGCGACATCGAATATATAACCGAGTCCGCCTCCCCCAGTATCTCGACCATGCCTTCACCCGAGACATACCCTGTGACGGTTATGCCGATGGAAAGCGAATCGGAAGAAAATGAAAGAGTGTAGAAATCTTCAACCGTGAATGCATTCGCATTGAGAGAATAACCGAAAGAATTGGGAGTATTTCCAACCGCCGGCGTGTTGAGTACCGGATTTGCCGTGTTGACACCGCTCTCCTGCCCGCAGGAAAACAACAATAAAGACAGCGACAGCATAAAAACATTTTTCATTTCAAACCCCGGGATAATATTCTACAGATAACACTCTTTGGAATTCGATAGTCCTAATTTTTCGCCGGGTCGTTGATATCAATACGAATGGCATTTGTTTCCCGTATTCGCTCGGCCAATACCGCGACTGCGCCGCCGAAATTTCCGTTGCTCATCAAAACAACGATATCGCCCGATCGTATGCGGGATGCAACGTGATCCACCATCTCGCCGGGATCGGCAATGTGCCAGGCCTCCTTTCCCGCTGCTTTCAATTCCTTCGCCACTTCCGCAGGTGAGAGTCGTTCTTCCGGCGGGTAACGTTCCGGGCGGTGCACCCGGCCGATGACAACGCAATCCGCGTTCCGCAATGCCTGGATGATATCGAATTGAAATATCTTCCGGGTCGTGGTGTTGGATCGCGGTTCGAACAGCGCCCAGACTCGCCGTGCCGGGTAACGCGTTCGCAGGGCTTCGATGGTCGCACGAATGGCGGTCGGATGGTGAGCGAAATCATCGACGAGCGTGATGCCGTCGCTTTCCGTCACCACGTCCATCCGTCGCTTCACTCCCTGGAAGGTCGCCAGGCCTTCTTGTATCTCCGCGGTCGAGAGCCCCAGCGTAATTCCAACTGTCACCGCCGCCAGCGCGTTGAGTACGTTGTGTTTTCCGAACAGCGGCACATCGAACGCGGCGACGTTTGTTCCGTTCTTCTTTACTCCGAAGCGTGTACGGTTCGCATCTATTTCCAGTATCACGGCTTCCCAGTCGGGGTTCTCGCCCGCGAGACCGAACGTTTCTTTCGCGCAAAGAGTATCGGCGGTTACGATGCCCGCGTTGTGATCGTTCGCCCTGACGAGAAGTAAACCGCGGGATGGAATGATGGACAGGAACCGCCGGAACGACAACAGGATGGCTTCCAGGTCCGGAAAGATGTCCGCGTGGTCGTACTCGATGCCGTTGATGACCACGATGTCCGGCTGGTAGTGCATGAACTTCGATCGCTTGTCGAAGAATGCCGTGTCGTATTCATCGCCCTCGGTGACAAAGATGCCGCCCGAGGCAGGGCGGCAACCATGCCCGAGGTTTTTCGGTATTCCGCCGATCAACCATCCCGGTGAACGCCCGGCGTTTTCCAGCATCCACGCGGTCAGGGCGGCAGTCGAGGTCTTGCCGTGCGTGCCGGTTACGACAACCGACTTGTTACCATGTATGAGCTCTTTCCCGACGAGCTCGGGCAGGGAACAATACGAGAGGCGTTCATTGAGAACATGCTCAACCTCGGGGTTGCCCCGGCTTATCGCGTTTCCGATAACAACCATGTCCGGCGCAGGTTCAAGATGGGCGGCATCGAATCCCTCATGCACGGGGATACCCGCTTCCCGAAGGTATTCGCTCATGGGAGGATACAGCCGTTCATCCGATCCCGTGACCCGAATTCCCCCGCGGGACAACGCCGAGGCCACCGAGGCCATCGCCGTTCCGCCGATTCCGATAAAGTACACGTGTTTCATATTCATGCTTGAATGTAGAGAATTTTCACGGATTACTACTCCTGGGTCCGATGTCGTGATTGAAATAATCGTTTTCGTAAAACATCAACATCTTTCGATGCGTTCTTCGTTTCCGGACTTTTCAGCCCTGTCCATCTTGTCTCTTCCCTGCGAGGCCAATTCATCCAGGATTTCCACGACCGCGGACAACATCTCTTCCTCTCCTATCCCCCCCTCGAAGGAGCACTCGTGGGGGTCGCCGGGACACTTTTCCCGGCAATAGTCATCCGGCGGGAGCACGATTTTCGCACGGTTGCCTTTCGGTCCCCACAGTTGCGGCGAGCATGCCGGGAGCGGGCAGAATTGAGTCACCGTCGGTATCTTCAATGCCGCCGCCATGTGCATCGGACCGGTGCTGGCCGACACGACTACCGTTGATGCCGCGATCATCGCCATCACTTCCCGCAGGTCCGACGTGCCGGGAGAGAGAAGCAAGCGGGGTGAATCGATAGACTGGAACGTTGCGCGCACCTGTTCCCTGCCGGGTACGACATCGACGAGAACGAACAAGTCTTTACGCTCTTCGAGGATACGGGCAACGAATTCAGCCCACCTTCCAACAGCCCAGCCCGGTGCGGAGCCCCCCGTCTCGGGAAAGACGGCCGCCAGCGGTTGCTCCGGATTCCATCCCATCCTGTGGAGTGCTTCTCGCGTGCGCTCTTTCTCTTCGTTCGTTAGAAAGAGCTCCACGTCGAGGTCGTCGCTGTCCGCGCCGACGGCCCTGCCAAGGTCCATGCAATAGTCGGCCTCGTGCCGGAGGGGGATGTACTTGTTCCTGCTCACGGTGCGCGTAAACGTCAGAACGTGGTACGGCCTCGTTCCGACGCTGACGCGAGTGCGTATTCCCGCCAGGAAGGTCATCCATGTATGCCGCTCCGTGGG
>JAADGX010000019.1 GCA_013152135.1 Chlorobiota bacterium | reverse complement strand
ACGGGGTTCGGCCAGTTATAGCAGCGATCCGGCGGAAAAAATGCATACGTGGGCGCCGTGCCCTTCATGGCGCGTAGCAGAGCACGGGAATTATGCGCGTCCCCGAATCGTGCGCCCCAGGAAATGATTCCCGGGGAAGAAATCAGCTTCAGGTCGTACAGCGAAACGCCGCCGGCGTTGTTCGCCACGGCAAGACCCATGCTTCGGGTGTCCGCCAATTCGAGCAGCGCAGCCCCACCTCCGGAGTACGAGACGGGAATCGGGAAACCGGGATTGTCCGTCCCGTTGTCGTCCAGGAGCCGCAAACGGCTGTCGTTGAGATACAGGAGAGCGTCGGAAGCGCTTTCGGCGCTCGTCACCGCCAAGAGCGATGTTGCGTTGAAGGTTGTACCCGGTATGGAAGATGGCTTGTTTGTAACGGGAAAATGATCGATCAAAGCGCCCGCAAAATTATAGACACGGACTTCTTCCATCGAGGAGATCACGACGTCCGCGCCTCCGTCGCCGTCCACGTCTGCAAGGATGATATGTGGAGAGGCGGAAATGGCGTCCAGCGAAACCGGGAAACCGGGAAGGAATTTTCCATCTTGGTCCAGGGCGAATAATTTTGTGTCGGACAGGATCACTGTTTCCGTCCTCCCGTCGCGGTTGATGTCGCCGGTGGCCAGCGTGGCATTCTCCATGGATGCGCTGAGCGAAGAAGTGACGGTTCTTGCACCCGTGACGGCATCGACTTGCGAGAGCTCGGCCTTTGAGTGGTTCAGAACCGCGAGTGTGGCCCCGGAACCGAAGCGCGCCAGAACTTTTTTCCCGCTCCAGTCCGCCACGAAGGTTTTGAATCCGTCGCTCGCAATCGACCAGAGTCCACCATTGTAATCCCCGACAAAACGTCCGTCTATGGCCATGATCGATGACGCGCCGGGAACGGCTATTCGCTCCCGGAGCAAGAGGTTGTTGTCACTGTCGAACCGGTTGCTGTGGTACACGGCGATGAATTCGCTGTTCCCACTCCCTGTCGAAAGGAGAAGGGCGATTTCCGGATGGCCGTCGTTATCGATGTCCGCCACCACGGGTCCGTCCACGAAACGGGCTGAATCAACAGCGATTGCCAACGTTTGATTCCGCGCGATGAACCCTTTGCCGGTTTGTGTCAGGATGTAGAGAATGGTTCGGATCGATTGTGAAACGTTTTTACGCGCGCGTTGCATCACGACAAGGATCTCTTTCCGATTGTCGCCGTCCAGGTCCGCCGCCACGATCCGTCGCGGAGCGAGACGGTCCGTGCCGAGCTGAACCGGCCAGCCGTCGACCGGGGCGATGATATCATCGCCGATGCGCACCTGGCAGGACATCACGACGCCGGGATCGCTGAACGAGGTGACGGCGACGTGCGTCTCGTATCCATCGTTCGAAAGGGTAGAAGGATAGGAAGTCGCGTCGAACCGGTTCTTGTACACGGGTGAGATGTTTCCCCGGAACCAGTAATCAAGGGGGCTCCCGTTGCCGATGGTCGTGCCGAAGATCGTGCGCAGCTCCTCACCGATGTCCTGCGGTCCTTCCGCCTGCTCCAGGTCCACGCCTCGCAGGCGCGGGTCGGCGTTCACCGTGTTCGATTCCCGGTTGGCTTCGATGACACGCTCGTCGATGTGCCAGAGGAGGAAACCGCCCATGACTTTTACTTGCTGATTGTTATCACCGATGACCGTTCCTCCGGGGAGGCTCCAATCGATATCCTCCACGTCAATGATCACCCCGCGGAGGGAATTGACATCCTCGTTGGTGAAGCCGCTCGTATCCTTGGGAAACGTCATGGAAACTTCACGTCCACCGGACATCATGGTGACTGTCTGGCCGTTGCTCCCGGGGTCGCGTTGGCGATTTTCGAGCAGCCAGTACTCTTCCGGTGAAATCCCGATTTTCACGATGTCGGGCGTGCTGATCTGGTCCGTGCGATGCGCGGTCACGAACAAATCGCTGGATCCGGGTGGCGCGGATCGTGCCGCTGCCCATCCGAGCTGGATTTTTTCCCACGCGGAAGGCTGGGGAGGGCAAATGCCTCCGAAAGTGAATATCGACTGACTGTCCATCAAACCGAAGCGACCGATGCCGGAACGGCCGGTGCCGGTGTCGAAAAGGTCGGGCAATCCCGCCCAGCTTCCGAAGCTCGCCGCCAGCAGTCCATTGATCGTGTATTGGAGGAGAACGTTGGAGCCGTCGAAAGATGTTACCACCCTGTTTTCTGTCGTGGGGATGATGGCGGTGTGCGTTATCATGAACGAGCCGTTGTCGACCGGAATGCCGCTGAATGAGGCGCCGTAAAAATCCCGGAACGCGGCCTGGTTGAGAAAAATCGAAGGGAGATCAAACGGCGTGGGATTGTATCCCATGATGGACGAGATGTCGATATCGCGTCCCACGCCCGCGTGGAAAAGGATGAACATGTCGTAATCGGCGAAATGAACATCCGGAAACCTGGCGTCGGCAAGCGTCCAGGCCTCCTTGGCGAGGTCGGCCAAAGGCTTGTGCGGTCCGTTTTTGATCGGGCTGTACGCTTGCATCTGCTTCGAGACACGGATAACGCTGTCCAATACGTTGAATTCCACGAACGTGCGTTCGCCGGAACATTTACGAACGTAATTTCGGAGGAACGTCAAGTGGTGTTCGAAATACTGCCGGTTGTGGGGATACGGGTCAATGATATCCGAGCCGACGGGCAGGTTGTCATAAACGGTGCCGAAGAGGCCCTTCCCCGTTGTTCTTTTGTCGTCGTCTTCCTGGAATTCAACCATAACGGCAAGGATCCGCACGGTGTCCGGCAACGAACGAATGCCGGTATTGGAGGCAGGCGCGCCGATTGGCGACAGAGGATGTGAAAATGAAATGCTCTGTGCACCAGCGGACGCACAGAGCATTCCAAGACAGCAAATGGCAATCAGCCAACTCTTCATATCAGGTGAAAACGACCCTGTCAATTCGAGGAATCGTCAACCGGGGCGTCGCTGTTGTCGGGCGTGTTTCCGGTGACTTTGTCCCACCCCACGATAAGAGAAAACCGCAGCGTTCCTTCCAGTGGGTGTTGTTCGGTGCTTCCCGGAGCAGAGGAAATGTAGCTGAAGTCGAAGCCGTACATATCGTATCGCAAGCCCGCGCCGTACGTGATGAAATTGCGGTTTCCGATACTGGGGTCTTCGTAGTAGTATCCGAATCGCAGAGCGACAAGATTCGAGTACCAGTATTCGAAGCCGGTAGCGAAAGTGAAATCGCGGATGATTTCACCGATAGGTTTGTCCCACGTCGTGAAAATCGCCTTGTACAACGGGTCGGCCGCTCCCCCGTCCGCGTACGGCTGGCGGTTGACCATCAGCTTGGACACGTCCACGAGCCAGGTAAGCCGGTTGAATTCCTCTTTCACGAAATCAAAGGCAAACCCGAGGCGAAGGTTGGCGGGCAAGGGGTCCTTCTGGTTTTCGTCAACATAGAACACGTGGGGACCGATGTTGGAAAAATTCATACCGAAGGAAATACGGTTTCCGAAATCAACGTCGGTGAAGGGGATCACCAAACGATTCGGGCGGTAGAGAAGACCGATGTCGGCCGCGATGGCATTGGCGACGCCTTGGCCCTGTTCCCGGCCCGCGCCGATGTTGGACAAGTTGCTGTGAATGTACTTGGCATTGATCCCGAACGCGAGATTGTCGGTAACCATGGCGCCGTAGCCGAGCGCAAAGGCCATTTCCCAGCTTCGGAAAGTTCCTACGACGTCGGGTCCGGTGGACAGGGTGTGCTGAAATTCGCCGAGGTTCAGGAATGTAAATGACGCGCCGATGGTTCCGATGTCTTCCACCTGGATACGATATGCCCCGTATTCGTAGTAAAGATCGGGCTGGTTGAACTTGGGAAGCCAGTTTGTATGGTTGAGACTGACTTCCTGCCCATTCTGGAATCCCAATCCCGCCGGGTTCCAGAACATGGCATTGGCATCGTCGGCAACCGCCACACCTGTTTCTCCAAGGCCGGAGGCCCGCGCGTTGGGCGCTATGAGGAGAAACGGGACGGCGGTATTTTGTATCTGGGCCAGCCCATCAAAAGTCATCGCCATCTGTATGAAACAAATCATTACCACGATTACTCGTGAATTCAAGGCTCTTAGCATGAGGTTTCCTCCATCGGTATCCTGCTTAATGAAACAAAGTTTAAATCTATGGTATCTCGATTTTATTATCAAAGGAAAAATCCGCCACCCGTGATCGTTCCGGTTGCGAAATTCGTTCGCGTCCCTTGTTCCATCTCTGGTAACACTTAGCGGACAATGGATAATTTCCCGAGAGTTTCCGTTGTTCGCCCTTCTTCGAGGGCCTTGACTTTCAGGCGGTAGAAGTACACGCCGTTCGCAATGACGTCTCCATCCTCGTCGGTTCCGTCCCAAGGAATGGTGACGAATTTCTTCTCAACGACTGGTTCCCGGAGAATGCGGATCAGACGACCGGTCACGGTATAAATCCTGATCTCGACTTCAATCGCTCCGGACTGGTTGTGTTGAAACGTGAAATTCGTCTCCCGGCTCATGGGGTTGGGGTAATTATACACGTTCAAAACCGTCAGGTTCGAACTCTCGGCGACCAGGAAATCGGTTTCCGCATACGAACTATTATTCTCCACGTCCCAGGCCCGTACACGCAGGGTGTGTCGCCCGGGGGTAAGATTGGAGAGCATGTATTCCACCGTTCCCTCCTGGAACGAGTCGAGCTTGCCACGATAATAGTCGTTGAGAATGAAGCTCTCGTCGCTATCGTCCAGCCACGCCTCGATACTATGACCGATCCCGTTCCCCGTGGTATTAATGCCGATATCGTCATACAGGTCAACGATCAGGTTTGCGTTTTCGTTAACAAGATCGCCGGGACGAAAATCCCTCGTATCGAGGTAGATGAAAATATCCGGTCCGGTGTTGTCGTTGCGGCTTGTCGTGTCCGTTCCCCCGACGGTGAAATCGCGGTTGAAACCTATTCCGTCGTATTCGTTATCCGTAAAGTAAATGGAGAGACGTCCGTTGCTGTTGGAGTAGGAGATATCCTTAGGGACAATGAAATCGACGGAAAATCTTCCCTGCTTGATTGAGGAAAGGCCGCGATAGAGCAGGCCGCCGGGCAGTACGTAACTGAACGTGCCCCACTCTTCCACGGGCACGTTTCTGTCGGCATCGAAGAGCGAAGTCTCGGCTTGACCCTCAAAGTTTTCCAGCAGGGTGTTTTGTGCATCACGGACGCTTGCTTCGATCGTGAGCCGGGATCGCGCCTTGATCTGGATGGAATCCACGATTTCGACGCCATCGATGAGAATGCGGTCGATGGTGGCCTGGTATGGAGGGATGAGAAGACGCACGGCAGGATCACCGAGATGATAGAACTTCTCAAAACCTACCCTGTTCGTGAGCACCTGCTTGGTGGCGAAGAGTGCGTCGCCGGATCGCCGGGCCCGTCCATCCGCTTCTCGTCCTTTCCTTAAGAGGTTTTCGAGATATATCTGGTTGAAGACGTAGTTCTCGTTTGAATACACGACGCGCGGCGACGACACGCCGCCGATCAGTCCCATATCCGGGGCAAGCAACATGATCTCGGCTCCGCTGCGGTCATCGGGCCGGTCGTACAATCCGAACGTGCAGGTGGCTGCAACGAGGAATGTGAACCGGTTCTTGTTGTGAAGCTGAGGGATACTCCCGGAGATAGTGAACACCCGCTCGTGGGCCCACACCTCTTCGCTGCCGTGTCCCGTGTAATTGATGACCAGTGTGCCGTTATTGATGCTTTCAATAATTGCCTTGTTGGCGTCGGGTTTCCGCCTTCCCTGGGAAGAGATGACGGTGTTGTAGTCCACGATGTAGATCTTGTCCTGCAGGAATTCAGGGGGTATGTTATTTGCCAGGTCTTCGGCCTGGCTCGTATGCAGTGCGCCGTCATCGCCATTTGACGTCAGACCGTCATCCGCGACGAACGTGACGCGGCCGCGCCACGGAGAGTAATCCTGGCCCGTCTCGTAGTGGATGATCTTGTCCACCGATTCCCGTGCTTCTTCAACGGTTTGCGCGGTGATACGACCGATAGCGACATCGACGTAGGGATCGTTTCCGACAATTTTCGCGAAGAAATCGTCGGAAGTGTACGAATAAATCAGATGCGTTGAATTTTCGGATTCCCAGACCGGGATTCGTATCGGTTCGGATGTTGTTTTACCGAGGTAGTCGAAGTGCCCGTCGCCCAGGAGGGTGACGTATTGCGGAGGCACCTGCCAGTTTTGAAACGCATAGCTCAGGAAATTACGAATTGCAGCCGGGTCGGGAAGACCTTCATTGAATTCGTTATAAATCGATTCGAGCTTGACGGCCATGGCGGAAATCGGGTCTTTACTTGTATTTCGATACTCGGCCAATCGTTCTGCTTCTTTGAAGAACACTTTGGGCGCAATCACGAGGGCTTTTGCTCCGGAAGCACCGAGGAGATTTGAATTGTCCACCTTTTGAACGGCGGACGGCGCGAGATAGGCATTGCTGGCGACCACGAAAAACCATGATGGAGTTCCCTGTTGGGCCTGTTCCTGGAAACGAACCGTTCCCCCGCTGACGACGGCGTTGGATATGCGCCGGACGCTTGCGTGTTTCGTGATGTCGTATACGCGCACGTCGCTGGTGGAGAAATTATTGATGACATATTCGATGACCGCGGATGTATCGACGCCGGTAAAGGACAACTTATCGCCGCGGGCGATGAAATCATGTGCATAGTGCCACTCCACCCAGTCCACGTACCCGCCCTCGTTGCGATCAGGATCGCTGGCCGTGTACGTGATGCGGAGGTTTGAACGTCTGTCCGGTAGCGAACCGGCGCGCGTAAAGGTCTGCACGGGGGAAATGGCGGCGATATCGGATTGATCGGTGCCAAGATCAACCGTCGGCATGGGAACGACGCCCAGCACTACGCCACCATCCGCGAGACTGAACGAGTTGGTTGTTTGATCCTGCGCCCTTCCGACTAATACCATCCGGTATGTAATGGGTTGGTTCTCCACCAGGCCTTCCAAAAGACGCGTAATTACCTGCGTCCCACCCGCGGTGATCTTCGGACCAAACCATTGCCTGCCAGAGTGAAGGAAGTTCACGGTTTCCTGCTCATCGAATTCCATCCAGGTAAAGAATGGCGGACGATAGGGGTTTGGCTCGGATGGCCCCTGGACGGCTTCGATACGTTTCCCCTGCGTTTGGCCGAAAGTCAACAGGTAGGAATTCGTTTTGGCAAAGCGGTGGATGTAGTGGCGATAGGTTTTCTTTCCGGGGTCGTAATTCCAGCCTGTCAGGCCCTTGCCATAGAACAGGACGTAGTCGTTCTGATCAAAACGTCCATCTTCTTCGCCGATGACTTCAATGGCGATTTCCTGCAACGGATCGGGACGAGGCAGATTGATATCATCCGGCAATTCCCGTCCCCCGCTTCCGAATAATTGAATCGTGCGCGGGTCGACGTTGCCGATCGAGATGCCGTTTTGCGCGAACCAGTTCGCGTCCAATTTATATACACCGTCCTGGTTGATGCTGAGCTTGTACCAGTCGCCGCTTTCCATGGATACCGTCGTTCCTGTCTTCGGCCGTTCCGTTCTCGCGATCGTCCATTTTCTTGCCTGCTTGGGATTCAACAGGGTTTTCGCTGGAAAGAGGGGCAGCTCGCCATCAGGGGTTGTGGCAAACGTCCCGCTTTGTGGTCCAAAATCAATCCGGACGACGACGTGGTCGTATACACGTAGTGATCGGGTTGCGGCGTTCCATTGGTACGGATACAACCGGACCTGGGCGATGTATAAATTCCCTGCTTGGCCGGGATTCAGAATTTCGGCGATAGCCACCGGAAGAAAAGACGTAGATGAACGGTAGCGGTCACCTTCTTGCCAAAAAGGAACGAATTCATCTCCAACTTTTTTCATCCCTGGAACCGGCAACAAGAGGACGTTCGGAACGTCGTGGTACTTGGCATCGATAACGGAGATGGCGTGACCGGTGAGACCGGGAAGAACAACGATTTTTTGGAAGAACCGCAGGTCCGGTGTTCCGGCGAATTCCTCGGACAGATACAGGTTGTCGTTAAATTCTACCTTCGTATAAACCTTACCCGATATCGAAACCTGCTGTAACGAGAGTTGTGGCCGAAGTTCAATGGTTATACCGGATTGATCCGACTGAATGACACGCAAGTCCGGAGTTTGTGCTTGCAGCGGATCCGCCAGGTAAGAAAGCAAAACCATAACGATGATCATCGTTGATCTCAACATCCCTGTTGCCGGGAATGCTACAGCCGAAAGACGTATGGAAGCGGGACGGTACTGCACGTCGACCGGTTTCGTATGTCGGTTTGATTTTATCGAGTCAATCATTTGGTCTCTCGCTGGTCTTGAAAAGAGTCTCGGTGATGCCTTGTCGATAGTAATACAGATTCATGGCCAGGTTCAATCCATAGGATGAAATCATGGCGATTCCCGCTCCGGTGGCGCTGAGCAGGGGAACGAGAATGATATTGAGCGCGACGTTCGTTCCGGATGTCCACCAGGACATGATTTTCACCTGTTTCCCCAGCCGGTGGGCAAGGAGGAACGCATGGTAAGGAGCGTTCATGCCCGCCAGGGCGCTGCCCGCGGCCAGGTACGGCACCAGCGGGATGGAACTCTCAAACTTGCTCGTAAAGAAAAGAGGAATGATAAAGCCCGCGATGATAATAATGAAAAGAGCGCTTCCAATACACCACAAGGTATTTCCCCAGATGATTTTTCTGGGGATGACTCTCCGCGTCGTGAATGATTTGTACGCGCTCGTTGACATCGCCTGGGAGAACGTGGTTATTGGATTGGTAAGCATAAGCGAGATGGAATAAAAACCGACCGGTACGACGCCATGAAAAAAGCTCAACAGGATCTTGTCTATGCCGTTCGTCAACCCGTCAACAATACGGCCATAATATACATGACGTCCGAATTCGCTGATCTCCTTTTTCAATTGTTCCCATTCTTGGCGCGCATCCCTCCAGGATGGGCGAAACAGCATCACCGCTATGCCGACGGCGAGAGCAACCGATGTAAATTGAAAAATCAACGCGAGTTCGAGTGACAACCCGCCGACGAAAAAGTATAAAAACAATGTGGCCAGAAAAAAGATCCTGGGAAGCAACAGGAAACCGGCCAGCAACCCGATGCGGTTACTGCCGCGTGCTTGGGTAATCACCGCTTCCTGCATTGGTATGGCAATGACGAATGGCGCTGTCACGAGAAATACGTACACGACGCTTTCTTTGACGAATGGTTGAATCAACAGTCCGGAAATCGCGACCGCCAGTATGAAGGCCAACCCCAACGCCCCGGCAACGGTAAAAACGACACCGGCACGAACGCGTTCACGGTCTCTTGATGACGCCAGTGCGGTCCATCGCATGCCAGCAGAGGATAACCCGAAGTCGAAAAAGACCGAGAGAAAAATAACAACACTGACAACGAGGGAAAACAGGCCGAATTCGGATACACTTAAAAGTCGCGTCAGAATTCCGGCAATAAAAAGTCCCAGGACAGCATTCAGAAGTTGAGCGCCGAAAATAAGGGACGTCTGCCGTCCGGTGACACCAAAGTTCAATTTCCGGCCCAATGATCTCAGCACCGAGAATGACAACACCTTGCCGCTGTCAGCAATAATGGAATAACTGGCAACGAATGATGCGGAGGAAGGGGAGGAGAATGAGATTACTTTGTTTGAACGCGCCACAATGAACGGTAGTTAAAGGTAGTTGATGATAAATGCGTGATCTTGTTCCAACCTTTAACAAACTTTCAATAATGTCCTGTGGCGTTGATGAGAGAATTCAATACAAAAATCAAGATACATTCTGAATTTTGACGATGCAAGGGAAAAATCATGGTTACGAAAGGCCAAGGGATGACCAATCCATCGGGTAACGTTCGATAATGCGCGCAATTTCGGAAGCCAATTCTTCCTCACCGATGCCGAACCTATCGACAACGGGGCTGTCAATATCGAGTACCGCGATAACGATGCCACTTCGCTTGATGGGAACAACGAGTTCGGAGCGGGATTCCGGGTCGCATGCAATGTGCCCCGGAAATTGGCGGACGTCCGGGACCGAAAAGAGGGTTCCGGCTGTAACGGCGTTACCGCATACACCAGCACCTACGGCGATCCTTACGCATGCGGGTTTGCCATGGAACGGCCCCAGTACGAGTTCATCGCCGCGGCGTATGTAGAATCCGACCCAGTTGATATCGGAAAGGGAGTGGTACAAAAGCGACGCCGCGTTGGCGAGATTGGCCAATGCGTCGCTTTCGCCGTCGAGGAGCGATCGCAAGGCCGACAGGATCGCATGGTTCGATGCGCCGATTGACGGGATTTCTTCACTCATGGACGCTTATGGAATTGATGACGGAAAACAAGGTGAGTAAGCCATGTATTCAACATAGTGGTTTTCATATTTCGAGAATAGTATATTGAGGCGGATTGCGATATTTAAATGACAAGAGGAGATAACCATGATGTCAACACGGTTAATGATTGCACTCGTCTTCTTCGTGTTCCTTTTTCCGATCCGTGAATTGCGATGCCAGGAAACACAGAAGACACCGGAGGAAAATACGCAAGAGATTATTGATGTGACAAAGCAAAAAAGCGTATTCAATACCACCGATGTCTGGGGAATCGGATTGAACACGGGGTTGTTGTCCGGTATAGGATTGTCCACCCGGTTTCACCCCCGGGGACGATTCTGCTTTCAGTTGACGGGAGGATACCTGGGCCTGGAAGATCAGGCATTGTGGGCAGTGGGCGGTGAAGGACAGTTCGATTTCGATGCAACCGTTCGATCCCGTTTTTACGGGTACCTCGGTCTGGGTCTGTATTATCAGGACAAACCGGAGGAGAGTAAAAACAAGCTCAAGGCTCCGTTTCGCATGGGTATCGGCATCGCGTACGAGTGGAGTATTTCTCCAAAACTGATCTTCAACGCCAATGTGGCGTTCACCTATTTCGTGGCGTCGTCAGAAGTGTTGCCGCTGCCCCAACTTGGTCTTTATTACTATTTCAATTGATCACCTGCCGGTTGAACGGAAGGAAGAAATGTGGGGGATGGTACCGGTGATATGCGGTGTTACGAGGTCGTCGTGCGCGCACACGGGAACAAGTTCGGTCCCGTGGTATAAAACACGGAGCGATGCGAAGTTCTTTGATATTTTCGTGGCCACCTTGCACTGAAGCGGTGTATTTATTACCTTTAAGCTTCATTTGGCCGGGGCTGTAGCTCAGGTGGTAGAGCATCTGCCTTTTAAGCAGAGGGTCGATGGTTCGAGTCCATCCAGCCTCACCGGATTGCGGAAGTGGTGAAATTGGTAGACACGCCATCTTGAGGGGGTGGTGCCCACCGGGTGTGCGGGTTCGAGTCCCGCCTTCCGCACGACATTCAACCAAGCAAAACGGGAACGAACAGTACTTTGGATCGCCCCGTTTTTCTTCATTAACAACCTGTAAAATCACATGAAACAATTACAATATTTTCTGATTGCCATTCTGATCTTCCCCCTGGCTTTGCATGCCCAGTCGAAATCCAGTCTCGACCCGGAAGCAGGAAAGTTGTACAACGCCGGTAACGCCATGTTGAAAGCGGGAAATTACTCCGGCGCCATCGAGAAATATCGATCGGCGCTCAGCATCCAGGAAGATTACCGGATCTACTACCAAATGGGATTGGCACTTAAAAAATCGGGTAAGTTGGACGAAGCGTTGGCCGCCTATGAAAACGCGGTTAGATTAAAACCCGAATTTCACCTCGGATACAACGCGATAGGCGGCGTGTACATTATCAGGAAAAACTACAAAAAGGCAAGTGCTTCTTACAGGAAAGCGCTTGATCTGAAGAGCGGTTTCAAACCCGCCAAGATTGGACTTGCCGCTGCAAACACGGGTCAGGCCAGTTTGCTCATCAAGAAGTCGTCCTTTGAAAAAGCGCTCCCTCTTCTCAAGGAAGCAGTGGAGGTCGCTCCTACATACGGCAATGCGTATCTTTACCTGGCAATTGTTTATAACAAGCTCGGGAAATCCGGTCAGGCTATCGATGCCGCCACAAAGGCGATCAAGTACTTGAAACCAAAATCCCGCGGTGCGGCGTACTTCGAGCTTGGCGTAGCCTATCGGAACGAGGGCAACAACGCCAAGGCACGCGAAGCGTTCATGAAAGCCAAGAAAGACCCCAAGTTTGCGCGCAACGCCAAATATGAGATAGAACATTTGCCGAAGTAAGCAGGAATGACAACGGGGTTGGTACAACCGCTTTTTTATCCCGCCACAGGCGGGATTTCTTTTACAGGGAAGTTTCCAGGACGAGCGTGAAGTTGCGTATGGGCGCCATGTTACCAACAACCTCGACGTAGTAGTAATTGAAAAGGTTGTTGACCATTCCGGTTACCAATACTTCATGGTTGAACAACCGGCCTTTCCATTGCAGGCGGGCGTCGGTTCGCCAAATAGCCACGCGTTTGTCCGCGTCGCGGACGATAAAACTTATTTCTTCATCGATCGTTTC
>JAADGX010000102.1 GCA_013152135.1 Chlorobiota bacterium | reverse complement strand
GGAGCCGCTGAACATGGTCGAGGTCTGGGTGGGGAGATCCTGTGCGGAAGCAACCCCGGTGGTTACGATGAGCGCCGGGATCGTCAGACATACCAAAAGCAAGAGTCTCAAAGAATTCATGGAATATTCCCCGCTTTTGTCTTATACATGGTCTGGATGTGAACACAAAACTGAATACGATTACCCGCAAAATAATAATGACGCGGTTGTTTGCAAACGCGAATTACATCCGGGATCACGTAACCTCAAGCGGTCAGAGGATCAGGAGTGGTGAATTTGAGGAGTGTTTGCGAATGGCAGGGGCGACGATTTGCGGGCCGCCGGGTTGGGTCATTGCAACAATTATCTTCGAAGGCATGCGAAAAATCGTGACCGCACGACATCGGTCGTAGTTCTATTTGAACTTCAGAAGACGAAGCGCGTTGGCGACCACAGCCAGCGTGCTGCCCTCGTGGAACATGATGGCAATACCGATGCCAGCGACGCCCAGCAAGGCGGACGGGATCAACAAGGCGATAACTCCCAGGGAAACAACGAGGTTCTGTATGATAACACGGCGCGACTTTCTGCTCAACGCCACGACGAAAGGCAGGCGGGAAAGATCACTCGACATCAAGGCGATATCGGCGGTTTCGAGCGCCACGTCGGCTCCGCCCGCTCCCATGGCAATACCTACCGTGGCATTTGCCATGGCCGGGGCGTCGTTCACGCCGTCGCCCACCATGGCGATTTTCCCGTAGCGCTCCATGTATTGGCGAACGGCGTCCACTTTTTCCTCCGGGAGGAGGCCAGCCTTGAACTCCGTTATTCCAACCTCCCTGGCAATAGCTTGTGCGACACGCTCATTGTCTCCCGTAAGCATGATCAACGAGCGGATACCAAGGTGTCGAAGTCGCTCCAACGAGGGACGCGCCCCCGCACGGGGCCGGTCGGCCAGGGCGATGATACCTATGAAGCGGTCGTCGACTTGAACAAGCATCGTGGTATTTCCCGCCGATTCCAGCTCGCGGATTGGCTCCATGATCCCGGGAGGCAACTCGGCATGCTGCTCCTCGCTGAAAAGCTTGGCGTTTCCGATGGCGACACTTCTGCCCTCGACCTTGCCGCGGATGCCCATCCCGCTGAAATTCATAACATCGTCGGCCTCGGGGAAATCGATTTGCAGCGCCTCCGCTTTCAACACTACCGCGTGGGCCAGGGGATGGTTCGAGCGGCTTTCCAGCGCGGCGGCGTAACGCAAGACCTCTTCTTCTCCCGATCCATCCAAGGGTTGGACCGCCGTCACTTCCGGTTTTCCCGTGGTAATGGTTCCCGTTTTGTCGAAAGCGATCGCCCGCACCATGCCCATGTTTTCCAGGTGCATGCCGCCCTTGATCAGGACGCCGTTGCGCCCCGCCTGTGCAATAGCCGACAAGACTGCGGCGGGAGTGCCGATGGCCAGTGCGCAGGGGGAGGCGGCGACAAGAATGGCCATGGCCCGGAGAAAGGAAACATCCCACGCGAGCCAGCCCGCCAGGGGCGGCAGAACGATAACGAAAACGACGCCTATCAGCACCACGGGGACAAAGATGCGCTCGAATTTGTTCGTGAATATCTGGGTGGGAGATTTCTGGGATTGCGCTTCCTCCACCATGCGGACAACCCTCGCCAGCGTCGTATCCTTGGCCAGTTTCGTCACCTCGATTTCCAGGGCTCCTTCGCCGTTTACCGTACCGGCAAAGACGATCTCGCCGGCGGATTTTTCCACCGGCACGCTTTCACCGGTGATGGGACTTTCATCGAGCGATGAACTGCCCTTGATGATCTTTCCGTCGATGGGAACGCGTTCGCCGGGGCGCACAACCACGATGTAGCCGCGCTGCAACTCTTCCACGTCCATCTCGGCTTCGGAGCCGTCCCGCCGTACGCGCGCGGTTTTGGGAGTGATTTGTCCCAACGCCTTGATGGCTTGCCGCGCCCTGTCCATCGCGAAATGTTCCAAGGAATGTCCCAGGCTGAAGAGGAACAGGAGGAGCGCTCCTTCCGGCCACTCTCCCAGGACGGCAGCTCCCACGGCGGCAACAACCATCAGGAAATCGATGTCAAAGCGCAGGAGCATGGCGGACTTCAGGGCATGGCGGGTGGCATCGTATCCCCCCGCCAGGTATGCCATTATGTACAACGCGAGCGAGAAGGATGGAGAAAGATCGAACAGCTTCTCCCCGGTGAACCCCAAGGCCAGAAACAACCCGGCGAGCAATGCCAGGATCAGCTCCATGTTTTTCTGGAACCAGTTCAGTTCCGCGTCTTCTCCTCGTCAATGTCATAGCCCATGCGACGGATCAGCCGCCGGATCGTCTCCCGGTCCATCTCGTTGGAATTGTACTCGATGCGCATCTTTTCCGCCGCGTAATTCACGGCAACCGTAATGACTCCGGGCTGGCGCTGCAAGATATGTTCGATGCTCAGTGCGCAGTCCGCGCAATCCATGCCGGTGACGTGCAGCGATTCGTGATGAAACTGTTTGCTGATTTCAGCTCCGGCCCGATGCGCCAGTCGGCTTACCTGCGCCAGGGTGAAGAGATTGGGATCGTAATGCAGGCATAACAAGGGATTTTCGTCCCCGCGCTCGATGTGCACCTTGTAAACGCCGCGCTGGTTCGAGAGACGCTCCTTAAGGCGTTCGATACACTGATCCCGCTCGTTCTTGACCTCGGGCAACAAGAGAGGAATATCTAATTGCAGTGTTTTTTCATGTGAGCCCATCGGATCGTCCTTTGTTGTTTTTCTGTCATCATTGTCTCGGCGCTGGAAAAACGGGAGGGCAGCAGGCTCGCACATGAAGCACGGCTTGTGCCTTGTGCGGCCCGCGACACCTGTAGCGATTGTTCTTGCGGACCGTTCGCTATCATGTTGAGGCGGCCATCCTCATCAAATTGCTTTTTCTCCTTCTTCGCCCGTGCGAATGCTCTTCGCCCGCAAAACCCTGGTCACGAAGATCTTGCCGTCGCCCCGCCGCCCGGTGTGGGCGTTCCGGTAGATGCAGTCAACGATCTTGTCCACGTCCTCGTCGGGACAGACGATTTCTATCTTTATCTTGGGCGTAAATTCAACGACGTAGTCCTGGTAGTAGTGGGGAAAGCTTTCGTCCTTTTCGCGCCCGAACCCCCGCACGTCGCATACGGAAATCCCGTGTATGTGGAGTTTCTTGAGGGCTGCCTCCACCTTGTCCAGCATGAAAGGTTGAATATACGCCTTGATTTCCAGCATGTCGTCACCTCCTCTGTATAACGGTATTGAAGGTATGAAGACCCATGTTCATTTGAAACTGTACGGACGCCGTTCTTTTTTCAACGACGTTCCCGCGGTTCTCCATACTCCGATTAGAACTCCACCCTTCTTTTTTCGAACCAGCCGTACAAGGCAGGCAGCACGAACAACGTCAGCAACGTGGAAGAAACCAGCCCGCCGATGACGACGGTCGCCAGTGGACGCTGGACTTCCGACCCGGTGCCCGTGGAAAACAGCAGGGGAATCAATCCCAGGCTCGCTACCAGGGCGGTCATCAGCACAGGGCGCAAACGCAACCTGGCGCCGGTGACGACGGCGTCGTGCAGATCCAGGCCCTCATCGCGCAACTGGTTGAAATAAGAAACCATCACGACGCCGTTCAAAACCGCCACGCCGAACAAGGCAATGAATCCCACCGAGGCGGGGACGCTCAGGTAAAGCCCCGACACGAACAGGGCCAGGATACCGCCGATCATCGCGAACGGCACGTTCATGATAATCAGGAACGCGTTCCGCACCGAGTTGAAGGTGGAAAACAACAAGATGAAAATCAGCAGTATCGTCAATGGAACGATGAGCGCCAGCCTGGCCATGGCCCGCTGCTGGTTCTCGAACTGCCCACCGAACGTGATGTAGTAACCCGGGGGGAGGGAAACCTCCTCGGCGATTCGCTTTTGCGCCTCGGCCACGAATCCGCCCATGTCCCGGCCCTCGACGTTGCACTGGACGGAAATGCGCCGCTGGCTGTTGTCGCGGCTGATCTGCTTCGGTCCCACGATCAAGCGCACGTCGGCGACCTGGATGAGGGGAATGCGTCCTCCGTCCGGCGTTGAAATCAGGATGTTCTTGATCTTTTCCACGTCGTCCCGGAAAATTTTCTTGTAGCGCACAAAGATGTCGAACCGCTTCTGTCCTTTGAACACCTGTCCGACGGTTGATCCGCCGATAGCCGTTTCGATGACTTCCTGCACCTCGTCCACGTTCATCCCCAGCCTTGCGATCCGGTCGCGGTTCACTTCAATCTGTACCTGCGGCTTCCCGGAGATTTGTTCCAGTTGAACGTCCGCCGCGCCGGGAATGGAGGATACGACGGCCTGGATTTCCGAGCCTTTTCTGGACAGGATATCGAGGTCTTCTCCGAAGAGCTTTATGGCCAACTGCGCTTTCACGCCGCTCAGCAGCTCGTCAACGCGCATCTGGATCGGCTGCGTGAAGTTCAGCAGTACGCCGGGAAACTGGCTCAATTTCCTGCGCATCTTGTCAACCAGTTCCGTTTTGTCCTTGACCGTCCATTCATCCTCCGGTTTGAGAATGATATAGATTTCCGAATTATTGACCGGCTCGGGGTCACCGCCCACCTCCGCGCGTCCCACTCGCGATATCACGTATTTCACTTCAGGGAAGGCCATCAGAAGAGGCTCCATCGCCTGGGATATTTCCGCCGCCTGCTGCAGCGACGTGCTCGGTGCAAACGTGACACGAACCGAAAGCGTCCCCTCGTCCAGGATCGGCACGAACTCGGTCCCGAGGAACGGAACGAGGAACAGGCTGGAAATCAGCAGAAGCACGGCAACGATCGTGACCTTGACACGACGCTTCAGTACCTTCTCCAGGAGCGGAATGTAAATCGACTGCAAAAAGTTGACGAGGATGTTTTTCTTTTCTTTGATCCCCTTTTTGAAGAAATACGTGCACAGAACCGGCACGAACGTCAGGGACACGATAAGCGAGCCCAGCATGGCGAAGCTGATGGAAAACGCCATGGGACTGAACAGTTTTCCTTCCACATCCTGGAGTGTGAACAGCGGCAGGAAGACGATGATAATGATGGAAATAGCGAACACGATGGGGCGGCCGACTTCCCGGGCCGCACGCAGAATAACGGGAATCGTTTTGCTGCCGCTGACGTCTTTTTCGCTTAAATGCCGGATGATATTTTCCACCATCACGATCGATCCATCCACCATCATGCCGATACCGATGGCCAGTCCTCCCAGCGACATCAGGTTGGCCGACATGTCCATGTAGTACATCAGGATGAATGCTGTCAGGGCGGCGAGGGGCAGCGTGAGCGTTACGATAAAAGCGCTGCGCAGGTCGCCCAGGAAGAGCAGCAGAACAATGACAACCAGGATTCCTCCTTCCAGGAGGGCGTCCTCCACCGTGTCGGTCGCTTTCTTGACAAGGTTCGCCTGGTCGTAATAAGGAATGATCTGGACGCCTTCCGGCAGCATGGCGTTGATCTGCTTGACTTTTTTCTTGACCTCCTCTATCACGGTGGACGTGTTTTCGCCCAGCAACTTCAGGACGATCCCGGACACGACCTCACCCTTGTTATTCATGGAAACCAGGCCGCGGCGGATTTCCGGGCCGAACGTGACCTCGGCAATATCGCGGATGAAGACCGGGATGCCGTTTCTCCGCACAACCTTGATGTTCTCGATATCCTTGAGCGTCGAGACCCAGCCCAGACCCCTGATCAGGTATTCCTCGGAATGACGCACGATGAAATTTCCGCCGACGTTCCGGTTGTTCGATTTCACGACATCCAGGACCTCGTCAAGCGTGATATCGTATTTCTGCATCAACACGGGATCGAGGTTTATCTGGTACTGCTTTACTTCTCCCCCGAAACTGAGCACGCCGGTCACCCCCGGAACGGTGCGCAACTGGAACTTGACGATCCAATCCTGGATCTCCCGCAATTCCATAAGCGAGTAGTTCCTGCCTTCGAGATAGTACTGGTACACCTGCCCCAGGCCGGACGTGATGGGACCCAGTTCCGGGTTCCCCAGCCCTTCCGGGATATCGCCTTTCGCCTGTTGCAATCGCTCCAGGACCAGTTGTCGCGCGAAATAAATGTCCACGTTGTCTTCGAAGTACACGGAAACCACGGACAGCCCGAAGCTGGAGATGGATTTCACCTCGCGTATGTCGGGAAGACCGTTCATGGCAACTTCGATGGGATACGTGATCAGCTTTTCAACTTCTTCCGGCGCCAATCCCTTGGCCTCGGTAAACACCTGGACAAGCACCGGGGAAACATCCGGGAAAGCATCGATCGATATTTTGTTCAGCGAAATGACGCCGACGACAACCAGGAGGGAAGTGAAGACAATAACCAGGAGCCGTTGCCGAGCGGCAAAATCGATGATCTTGTTTATCATGCTCGCTTCTCCATGCAATGTTCGCTGCCGGGGTGCCGTTCTCCGTAACTCGTGGAGAACCGGGAATCGGGCGGGGAGGAATGATCAGTCGCCATGACCTTCGCCGAATGATTCCTTCTCCATTTCCGATTTCACGAGGAAAGCCTTGCTCAGCACAACCCGGTCCGTATTTTCGAGACCGTCCTTGATAACGACGAGGCTGTCCATTTTCTGGCCGATCGTCACTTCTCGTCGTCTAAACGTGTTCCCATCCTCTGTGATAAAGACAAAGTAATCCGCGCCGTCGAATTGGACGGCTTCTTCCGGCAAAACCATGACGGAATCAGGAGTAGTGTATTCAAAAACCACGGTAGTGAACATGTTCGGTATCAATTCCGCTTTTCCCTCGTTGATCTTGATGAAGACCTTGAAGGTGCGGGACTCCGCCTGGAGCTCCTTGTTCACCTTGACCACCTTTCCACGGTATTTTTTCCCGGGCAGGGCGGTTGCCGTGATGATGACCGTTTGACCAATTTTCAAGTGACTGTAGTCTTTTTCATACACGCCGGCTTCAACCCAGATACGAGTATTGTCGATCACTTTCATGATGTCCGTGTCCGGCTGAATTAGTTGGCCCAGTTCGATGTTGCGCTCGGTGACATACCCGCTTATGGGGCTTTTTACCAGCAGGATGCCCCGTCGATGTTCTTTCGAACCGAACATGTTTTCGACGTCCTCGTCGCTGAAGCCGAGCGAATGCAGCTTGCGGTCGGCAGCGGCCTTTAATTCAGCCTCGGCTCTTTCATATTTCGCCTTGGCCGCTATCAGGTCCTTCTCCGACTTGATGTCTTCCTCGCGCAGGGTCTTGATCCGTTCGTAATTCGCTTTCTGTGCATTGTACTCGGCCTTGGCACGGATGTAGTCGGCGGTGATGTTCGCGATTTCAAGGCTTTCCAGCTCGAAGAGGGGAGCGCCTTTTTTCACGTAATCACCGATCTGGACGTATATTTTGCGCACCCGCCCCGTTACAAGGCTGTTCAAATGGGCCACGTAGTCCGGATTGACCACCACCTTGCCTTGTGCGATGAATTTTTGCCGTAAAATCGTGCGCGTCGGCGTCCCGGTCCTGAGACCGATTCCCTTGACTACGTCAGGCGACAGGACAACCTCGGCCTTGTGCTTCTTCTCCACGAGTTCTGTTTCCGTTTCGCCCGCGCCCGTCTTGCCGCAACCCTGGAGAACAAACCAGAACGCGGAAACGGCAAATACTGCCAAGGTCATCGAGAAAAAATATTTCACTCTCATAATTCCATTCCCACAAGTTTTGTTAAGTGCGCTTTCTCAATTTGATAGTTCGCCAGCGATCGCAGGTAGCCCTCCCTGGTAAATATCAGTGTCTGCTGGGCATCGATGAACTGAAGGTAGCCGATCTCGCCAACGGCATAGCTGCTCCGGGCGATGCGAAACACTTCCTCGGCCTCGCCGAGCAAGCTGGTTTGATACAGCCTGACCTCGTTGGCTGCTTTTTCGAAATTCGCCACCGCCTGGTCCAGGTCCTTCTGCAACCGCAAATCCTCGGCGGACACGAAGTACTCGGCGATTGCGAGTTGCGCTTCTTTCTCCTGAACGCGTCCCTTTTGGCCGAAGAACCACAGGGGAAAAGAAAGCCCTATTCCTCCGCCCCAGTAATTCGTCCGTTCGATTTCCTGGTTGTAATAGATCAGCGATATCTGGGGGAGAAAACCGCCGTACGCGAGACGACTCGCGCTCAGCGCTTCCTGCCGGGCGACCTGCGCAGCTTTCAACGCGGGATGATTCGAAAGGCGTTTCCGCAATTCTTCGTAGGAGAACTCCTCGGGTGTTTCCGGGATCGTATCGGTCAATTCGATCACGGGCGCATCGGTTGCCCTCAAACCCAGGACCTGCCGCAACTTCGAAACGGCGGCGTCAAGGTCCTTTTGCACGCTGTTCAACCGCTTACGCGCCTCACCCAGGTTGACCTTGGCTTTCAGCATGGTCAACCGGTCGCTTTCGCCCAGTTCATGACTGCGTTTTGCGCGATTGTAGAAATCTTCCGAAAGTGCCACGTTCTTCTTCGCAAGAGTCACCAATTCTTTTTGAAGCAAGACATTGTAATAGGAACTCTTCACCTGGAAAATCAATTCACGTTTCGCTTCTTCAAGGCGGAATTGCGCTCCCCGGATTCTTGCGTTCAACATCTTGTGCCGGAAGTAGTAATTGCTCGGGAAATCGATGACCTGCGTGATATACACCCGCCTTTCCCCGTATCGCGAGTAGGAAAGGCCCGGCGGAATCTGCTCCGATTCCACACCGATTTCCGGGTTTTCCGGGGTCATCCCGGCCCAGTAACTCCCTTCTTGCGCTTCGACTCTCTTGGCCTGAAGCCGGAAGAGCGGACTTTTTTGCAAGGCCAGGTTCTTCGCCTCTTCAAGGGAAAGTGCGTACTTCTGCTGGGCGAATCCGGCGCTCCCGGTCGTGATCAGCACGAGGCTGAATAGCAGAACGTGTTTCATCCTTCTGTACTCCTCTTTAATGATGCTTCCTTTCTACGGCGGGAGAATCGATGAGAAAATGCTCGGGCTGCGAGTGGATGGAGAATGCGCCCTGAATGACAGTCATTCGGATTCAAGGCAGGGGAGGTGTAGGAGTTTGAGAATTCTTTGGAATACACCATGGTTGATCAGTGAAAAGTACTGCGCGTTATTGCTATCGGTTCATCATGTTGGATTTCCTCTTGTATGGAATCTATCACAAATTCTTTCAATCTGCACCGATTATTTTCGTTTCGTCGAGCAACGTAGTCCGGTGATGTCGCATCAAACGGCGGCCTCGCCGCGCTCGCCGGTGCTGATGCGGATGGCGTCCTCGGCGTCCGTGATATAGATTTTTCCGTCTCCCTTCAGACCTGTGTGCGCCTTGTCCAGTATCGTCGCGACGACGTTCTCGACCAGCCGGTCAACACAGAAGACCTCGATTTTGACATGCTTGATAAAATCATACAGTTCCTCTTCAACCGGACGAGGTCCCTCGGAACAAAATCCTCTGCCACAGCCGCGAACATCCAGGATGGTCATACCGCTCAGACCTTCAATTTCACGTAAGGCCATTGTGACGCTGCTCAACTTGTGCGGTTTGATGTAAGCGATGATATGTTTCATGAAAGGCTCCTTCTCTCTTGTGCGAGTATTCTGTGAAATGGAAGATCCAATGAACGTGTTGTTGATAAAACAGGATGCCCGATCGTGGTATCATTCTTATGTGATGAACGGGTCCCGTGAACCGGGCATCCTTTTTCTTTCCGCATGGCGCGTCGTTTGAACATTATCGAGATGCCTCTCCTTAATCCAGTCTTCTCTCCACCCGGAGATCAATTGCAAACCACTTGTAGATGGCCGGGATGACGAGAAGCGTCAGTATCGTGGAAGTCACCAGGCCGCCGATGACCACCGTCGCCAGGGGTCGCTGTACTTCGGAACCGGTTCCGGTGGAAAAGAGCAACGGTATCAGTCCCAGCGCCGTTGTGAGCGCCGTCATCAGGACGGGGCGCAATCGCAGCGTGGCGCCTTTTACCGAGGTTTCGTCCATGGGAACGCCGTCCTTTAACAATTGGTTCAGGTAGGTTACCAGCACCATGCCGTTTTCCAGTGCAATACCGAACAAGGCGATGAAACCCACCGACGAAGGCACGGAAAGGTTCTGCCCGGAAATCCACAGGGCCACTATTCCCCCTACCAGGGCAAGCGGAATATTGAGCAGGATCAGCAACGTGTTCTTCAGGGAATTGAAACTGGAGAACAGGAGCAGGAAGATAATCAGCAAGGTGATGGGAACGACCACCATCAATCGCTTGTTGGCTTCCTGCTGCAGGCGGAACTGCCCGCCCCACATGACGAGGTAACCGGGGGGAAGGTCCACGTTCGCTTCGATCGCTTTTTGCCCGTCCGCCACGAACGAGCCGATATCGCGATCAACCACGTTGCTCTGGATGGTGATGAACCGCTGGCTGTTTTCACGGGTGATCTGCCGCGGCCCGACGACCTCTTCAATGCTGGCCAGCTGCGAGAGCGGCACCTTGATCCCGCCCGGCACCGAAACAAGTATCTCCCGCACCGCTTCGATGTCACTGCGGAACTTCGGATCATACCGCACCAGGATATCGAAGCGGCGCACTCCTTCGAATATCTGTCCGGCCGTTTCCCCCCCGATGGCGGCGCGAACGACGCGCTGCACGTCCTCGACGTTGAGCCCGTAGCGAGCAATAGCGTGGCGGTCAACCTTGATCAGCAGTTGAGGAGTTCCGCTTATCTGGTCCGCCTGGACGTCTGCGGCGCCGGGCACCTGATTGATTACCTTCACGATCTCGTCCGCCTTTTCTTTCAGGACGTCGAGGTCATCGCCGAACAACTTGATCGCCAGCTCCGCCCGGACTCCTTCCAGGAGTTCGTCCACCGTCATCTGGATCGGCTGTGTGAAATTCTCGAGAACGCCGGGAATATTGCCCACCGCGTCGCGGATTACTTTTTCCAGGTCCTGCTGCGTCTTGGCGGTCCGCCACTCCTCCCGTGGTTTCAGCAGGATGTACATTTCTCCGCTGTTGATGGGATCGGTGTGCGCGCCGACCTCGCCGCGGCCGATGCGGGTCACCGTGCCCGTCACTTCGGGGATTTTCATCAACCGACGTTCGACGATCTGCGTGATGCGCGTGCTCTCGTTGAGCGAGATGGACGGAGCCATGGTCAATCTCAGGACGATCGTGCCTTCTTGCAGGGTCGGAGTGAATTCGGAGCCGAGCCTCGGGAAGACAACGGCACCGATCAGGATGAGCACGAGGGCCAGCGCCACGGCCATGTACCGGCGTTTGACGAAGTACGTTACAACCGGGATGTACGCCTTCTGGAGGAGACGGATGAGGAGGTTCTCTTTGCTTTCCACGTTCTCGTTCGCCTCGGTCCCGGATTTTACTCTCTTGGACTTGGGCCTGCGCATGAGCAGGTCGGCGAACACCGGCGCGAGGAAGATGGCGAAAATAAGAGAGCCCAGCATCGCCAGGGAAACGGTGAATGCCAGCGGCTTGAAGGTTTTGCCTTCCACTCCCTGCAGGGTGAAGAGCGGGAGGAAAACGACGATGATGATGAAAATCGCGAACAGGATCGGGCGCGCTACCTCGATGCACGCGCGGGCCACGATGTGAATGCGCGGCTCCCCGGGTTTCGATTTGCGCAGCAGGCGGTCCACGTTTTCCACCATGACGATCGTACCGTCCACCATCATGCCGATCGCAATCGCCAGTCCTCCGAACGACATCAGGTTTACCGAGATGCCGAAGTACCGCATGCCGATCATGGCAAAAAGAATGGAGAAGGGGATGGCAATCGCCACCACGAGGCTCGGCCGGAAGGAACCCATGAAAATCAGGAGGACGAGGGCGACCAGGAAAATACCCTGCATCAGGGCATCCGTCACGGTTTGAACGCTCGCCTCCACCAGGGATTTCTGCTGGTAGTACGGAACAATCTTGATGCCGGGCGGCAGCATCTTGTTGATCTCTTCCAGCTTCTTCTCCACGCTGCTGATGACCGTGGAGGAGTTGCTGCCGTACAGCTTGATCACCATGCCCGCCACGACCTCTTCAATGCCGTTGCGGGTCTGAACACCTCGGCGCACGGCGCCGCCGATCTTGACATCCGCGAGCTCTTTCAGAAAGATGGGGATGCCGTCTTCGGCTTTAATGATGATACTCTCGATGTCCTCGACGTTCTTGGCCAGGCCCACCGACCGAACGATAAACTCCTCGGCATTCTTCTCGATGAATTGAGCGCCCACGTTCAGGTTGTTCGCCCTGATGCGGTCGATAACTTCGTTGATTGTAACATTATAACGGAGGAGGGCGTCCGGATTGATAACGACGTGGTACTGTTTCTCCCATCCCCCGATTCCCAGGACTTCCGTGACGCCCGGCACGGTCTGCAACTGGTACTTGATAAGCCAGTCCTGTATGGTGCGCAACTCGGTGAGCGAGTACTGCCCGGTGGTGTCGTCCAGGTAGTAAAACAGTACCAGGCCCATGCCGGTGGAGATGGGTCCCATCTGCGGGTCGCCGAAACCCTCGGGGATTTGCTCGCGCGCTTCCTGCAGTCGCTCGTTGACCAGCTGGCGGGCAAAGTAAATATCCGTTCCATCTTCAAAATAAATGTTGACTACCGAGAGACCGAAGTTCGAGATTGACCGTATCTTTTCCAGGTTGGGCAGCCCGTTCATGGCTACCTCGATGGGAAACGTCACGTACTTTTCGATCTCTTCCGGTGCCAAACCTTCCGTTTCGGTAAAGACCTGCACCAGTGAAGGCGAAACGTCCGGGAAGGCGTCGATCGGCAACTGGCGGTAGCTGAACCAACCCCCGGCCAAGGTCAGCAGCCCCAACACGAGCATGAGTAATTTATTTGTTAAAACGAACTTGATGATCTTCTGCATACGTCCTAAACTCCAGTAATCTTATTGGAAAGTTGCGGCAGGAAACACGACGATTTCAGGTTTCACCACCATCAATTTCCTGTTTCAGACACTTCTAGTATAAATCTCGGGTTTCATGTACGACCTAATGTCCATGACCACCCCCGAACGCCTTCTTCTGCAATTCGGATCTGATTGTAAACCCGCCCTTGGCCACGTATTCCTGCCCCGCCCGCAGACCGGCGACGATCTCCACCATCTGGGAATTACTGCGTCCTAAAACAACGGGTTGAGGCCGGAAGCCCTCCGGGGTTTGTACGAATACCACCGTTTGGTTTTCAAACATCTCCAGGGCGGTCTTGGGAACCACGATGTCGACGTTCGCCCGTTCTTTCACAACCTCGGCCCTGATGAAGAGTCCCGGTCGCCAGCGCCCGTCGGGGTTGGGGATAACCACGCGCGCCAAAGCCGTCCGCGTATCCTCTTCGACCACCGGGCTGATGTACGATATTCTGCCCACCACCCGCGGCATTTCGGGTCCGGCGGTAATAACGGCCTCCTGGCCCACCCGGATGTATTGCAGGTCTTTTTGATAGATGTTCAAGTTCGCCCACACGTGGCTCAGGTCCGCAACGACAAAAGCATGCGTCGCGTCGTTGATCACTTCTCCCAGCGACAAATGCATTTCGATCACGGTGCCGTCGGCAAGCGATTTCACCTCGTACGGCACCAGGCTTTCATTGCTTTCGATGATGGCCAGGACCTCGTCCTTCTTGACCTTGTCGCCGATCTTCTTTCGCACTTCCTTCACGATGCCGGGAAACCGCGGAATGATGTGCGCCAGCCGGTCAGGATCGATGACGATTTCCCCGGTCAGGTCCACGTGGACCTTCAGTTGCCCGGGACCGGCTTTTGCCAGCTCGATACCGAACTCCTTTAATTCATCCGGCGACAGTTGTACGACGTCGTCTTCCTCGTGCCCGTTTTCCTCGTGCCCGTTTTCATCGTGCCCTTCCTCGTCGTGGCCGGGGTTCTCTACGTGGGCCTTTTCATCCTCTTTCGATTGATCCGAACATCCCTGTATCAGCACTGCCGAGAACAGCAGCAGAATAACCAGCATGTTGAAAAAAATGATTTTCACCTTTTCGTTCATGTTGTACTTCCTCTTCAATAATGTTTCTATGGTAATCACGATGCGTTTCTCACTGCACGTCGGTCAATCGACGTCCGATTATTCGTTCGATATCCGCCGCCGTTTTATGGAAATCCGTCAGGGACTGTAAGTATCTCCCGCGCACTTCGAACAGCGTCCGCTGGGCATCGAGCACGTCGAGAGCCGCAAACTTGCCCAGCAGGTAACCCCTGTTGATAATCTCGAAGGCGTTACGGGCATCGGGGATGATCTTGTCCTTCAGTGTCCGGGCTTCGTTATAAAGAACGGACAGCATTTGATACTGCTCGGCCAATCTGGATTTTATCGTCGTTTCCACGGCCTGGCGCTGGCTCCGGGTCTGCTTCAAGCGGTATTCCGCTTCAAGAATGGCTCCCTGGTTTCGATTGAAGATTGTGATGGGGATGGACAGGCCGACGATGAACGCGTTGTCCGTGGTTTCGTTCAGGCGGCGATATCCACCGATGACCGTTGGATCGGGAATGCGCATGGCTTTTTCCAATTCCAGCTTTGCCCGTCGTCTGTCCATTTCGGTGACCCAGAGGGCGATATCGGGATTGTCCTGGACGAACGATGCGATCTTCTCGAACGACGGGATGGAGGATGGAATGTCCAAGGCTCCTGCGACCCGATCGAATTCCGGTTCAGCGCTGCCCCACGTCGCAGCCAGGCGCTGCCGGGAAGCGAGCAGGATACGGCGCGACCGCTCCAGTTCCATGGTTGCCACTGACAACTCGACTTTCGCCCGCGACGCTTCGGCAAGAGAAACTTTTCCCGCTTTCACCCGGCGTTCGATTGTTTTTACGAACTCCTCGGCCAGGACCAAAAGCTCCTTGTTCACTTGCACCCGAACCTGCGCGGCGACAACCTCGGTAAAAGCCTTGACGACCGCGGTAAACACGTCCAGTCTCTTGGCCTCGTAATCCCATGCCGCAAGATTGCTTTCCAGCGTGGCGACCCGCGTGCGTTTCGAGC
>JAADGX010000100.1:2695-4819 GCA_013152135.1 Chlorobiota bacterium | reverse complement strand
ATACGATCACCACGGAATCGATCTTCCCGGGCAAGGTGCCAATAACGTTCAGTTTGTACGTGGTTTGAGTGGCGGCTGTATCGTTTTCAAACGTGGCCTGAAGACCGTTGGTGGTGAAGTGCATGTAGATGAACTTGGCGGCGTTGCGGAAATCCTGCGTTCCTCCCGCGCCCGCGAACCGCCCGCTGAAGACGAACGTTTCGTTGTTCCACTCCGCGGGCAGGGCACCGGAAAGCTGGCGGTTGTATTTCTGAAGCGTGTCGAGGGATACCTGGCTGATGATCGTTGCCGTGTGCGTGTTATAGGTCGGAGCGCCGAAGTGATTCTGCGCGGCGAGAGACGCGGCAAGAAAAAACACGGCGAAAAGAATAGTCAGGAGGCGCATAATGATCTCGGTCTGTTTCTGGCAATGCAAGGTGTACGTGAGCGGTTCACTGTTGTATTTCTTCCAACGCTTTTTTCAGTGCGGGAATTTCCGGCAAATCCTTTCTTGCCAGTACCATAAGATAGTAATTGCGGTTGAACAGGAGCGCGCCGACTTTCGTGTATTCGCCGAATCGCGGATGGGAGACCAGCTCGCGGTCGTGTCCCATGTCCGTAGCGACGTCGAGGCCGTTCTTGGAGTAGAGAACGAGGACGTCCGGTGATTGGCGCATAACGCGGTCGGCGGAAAATCCTTCGCGAACGGTGCGGACGTCGTTGAGACCGATGAGATCGATGGTCCGGAAGCCCGAGTAGAACGGGATGGCGCCCGCGTCGCCGCAGGCGAGTGTCTGCCGTTCCGGCTCGCTGAACACCGCGTTGAGTGCCTTGCCAAGCGGAATGTTGGCCCTGTTCATGCCCCTGCCGTACTCGCGGGCTTCGGTGTCGATCGAGCTGAAGGTGGCCATGAAGATCACGATCATTGCCAGCGCAGCCCCGGCCGGGACGATCACGGGCGACGAGGGAAAGAAGCCCCTGTGGACGGGCAACATTATCAGCAGGACAAGCGGGAAGTACGGCGCCAGGTAGCGGTGGGCGGTGCCCATGACAGGATTCACGCCCAGGTAGAACAGGAGTATCACGGCCACGGGGACGAGCAGAAGCACCAGGTAGGAAGGTGTGCGGCGCCGGACCATGTGCACCAGGGCCAGGATCAAGGGGACCGTGCAATAGATCAGCACGAACGATCCCACGTATTTCAACCCCTGCGGGTCAAGCAACCCGCCCGGGTGCTTGAGATAAAATGGATTGGGTAACAAGTGTCCGAAGTACGACCATCGCCACGCGAAGTAGGCGAAGCCCGCCAGGCCGGTTACGGCCAGGATGAGCAATCCTCGTTTCGTAAAGACAAGTTTCCGGTTTCGTACCGCAATCACCGCCAGGAGAGCCAGTCCGAACAGTACCCCTTCCGGCCTGGTCAGCCCGGCAAGGAGGATCAGGACGCACAGCGCCAGGAACCACCGGCAGGACCGGAGCGAGACGGACTTGACGGCCGCGAAAACGACTGACACGATGATAAGCGTGTACATGGTCGTCTCCAGACCCTCCGCCGCGTGGAACGGTGTAAACGGTGCCGAAGCATATATCAGCGACGGCAGCGCCGACAGCGCCGACTCACCGCCCGTGAAGGCGACCGCGAGCCGTTCCAGTATGACGATAACCGCCAGCCCGGACAGGAGCGCCAGCAGCTTGGCCGCCAGGACGACGTCCACCCCGGCTTTGATGGCCGCGGTCAGCACCATCACCCACAGGAAGTTGGTGTATCCCTCCACCGGAGTCTCGCCCGGGTTCCAGACCAGCCCATGCCCCGAGGCCAGGTTCTGTGCGTACCGGAAACTGATGAAGGCGTCATCCATGGTGTAGGAAAAATCGTGCAAATACATGAAGACGAAGATAAACGCGGCAAAGGAAAGGAGGGCGATCCGGTATGGAAGTGCTGGCGGGAATGTCTTCATAATTGTATGCCGGTTGTGGTCATGAGGGATGCTCCCGTGTGTTCGTGTGCTCGCGCAATGCCTGTCTCAGGAGCAGGACGGCAACGGTTGTTCCCGCCAATGCCTGCGCGGCCACCAGGGGGAAGGAAAGTTCTTTCATCAGCATACCGGCGGGTGTCCATCCCAGCCAGTCCCACGAACCCGGGAT
>JAADGX010000100.1:0-2635 GCA_013152135.1 Chlorobiota bacterium | reverse complement strand
CCACGCGCCAGCTTGCCGCGAACACGACGGCCAGGGTGAGCACGACCTGGAAAGTAACCTGGATGATCCGGTACGCGTTGAGGCTGACCTGGTAATGCGCCAGCATGCCCGGGTCGGCGGCGATGATCGTCCCGCTGGTCTCGTTCGTGCGCACGACGTACGCGTAGCCGAGCACGTCGGCAACGGTCCAGGCCAGGATCCAGAACACCAACGCCGCGGGGAACCGCAGGAACGGGGAACGAGCGGCAAGCAGAACGGCCAAGGCTGCCAGACCCAGCAGGATTCCGTACCCGGCAAACGTGCGCTGGAACAGGAGGTCCAGGATTATGGATGTCGAGAGGTTCATGATGCGTATCGAGACGCGGTGCGCGGCGGGAAACGAACCCGCTTACGCCCGCGCGGGCGGAGGCATGCCGAGAACGGGATGGGGCTGGTACGGCTCCTCCAATGCTGCGATTTCGTCTTTGTCGAGGCGGACGTCCAGGGCACGGACGGCGTCCTCCAGGTGCTCCGGTTTCGTGGCGCCGATGACGGGCGCGGTTACGCCGGGCTGGTGGAGCAACCAGGCCAGCGCGATTTGTGCCGGGGGGATGCCGCGTTTTTCCGCCACTTCCAGGACGGCGTCCAGCACGTCGAAATCCTTGTCTTCCTGCAAGAGCTGCCGGCTGTAGTCGTCGGTCTTTGGGTTCCATCTGACCGCGACGCCTGCTGCCGGTCAGGAAACCGCGGGCCAGCGGGCTCCAGGGCAGGACACCCACTCCTTCGGCCCGGCACAGCGGCAGCATCTCCCGCTCTTCCTCGCGGTACACGAGGTTGTAGTGGTTCTGCATGGAAACGAAGCGGGTCCATCCCCGTGCATCGGCGCGGTGCAGGGCGGTGGCGAACTGCCACGCGTACATGCTCGAAGCTCCTATGTACCGGACCTTGCCCGCCTTTACCAGGTCGTGCAGCGCTTCCAGCGTCTCGTCCAGCGGCGTTTCGTCGTCCCAGCGGTGGACCTGGTACAGGTCGATGTAATCCACCTGCAGGCGTTTCAACGAGGCGTCGCACTCATCGAAAATATGTTTCCGCGACAGGCCCTTCCGGTTGGGACCCTCCCCCATGGGAAAATACACCTTGGTCGCCAGCACAACCTCGTCGCGGCGGGTGAACTCGCGCAGCATTCGGCCCGTGATTTCCTCGCTGCGACCCAGGGAGTACATGTTTGCCGTATCGAAGCAGTTGATGCCCAGCTCGACGGCTTTCCGGAAAAACGGCCGTGCGTCGTCTTCCTCCAGCACCCACGGGCGCCACGCGCGCGAACCGTACGACATGCAGCCGAGGACGATCCTGGAAACCACCAGTCCCGAATTTCCGAGTCGTTGGTATTTCATCCTGTCTTTTCCCTGGTCAGAAATGGGGCGGCCACCTCGTGGTGCGGAATCGGCGAGGATCAGAATTCCTTGGCGCCGTTCCGCTTTTTGAAGGCCGAGATGTATTTCTCCGGATCCTTCTTGAATTTCGGAATGCAGTCCTCGCAGCAGAATCCGTACACGGTGCCTTTGTAATCCAGTGTCACCTTGGGATCCACTTCGTGTTCGGATACCACCATGCAGTACTTGTTGACGGGAGTGGCGTCAGTGATTTCCGTGGTTTCGCCGGAAGGTTGCTCCGTGGCCTGTTCGGTGGCTTGCTCGGTTATTTCCGTCTTGTGGGCCTGTGTGCCGGCCTCCTGTTTCTGGCCGCAAGCGGAGACCATGAACACGAGAAGAACGAAGGCGAGGATTGGTTTCATGTGAATTTCTCCCGATTTTCTCAATAGAATAATGAATAGTTCATCCACTAAAAATACGCATAGACCGCTTGCCCGCCAACTCTCCTTTCATCGGGATGGGAACGAGTACCGGAAAAATGTGGTTGGTGATGGTGCCGCGGAGAGCGGCGGTTTGTACAACGGATAAGGATCAGAACATGGCTGTCATCGTGTGCTCGCGCTGCGGGCAGGAAAAGGAGGTCCTCGGGGCCACCGCGTTTTACACGGGCGAGGTCCGGGAGAAGCTCCTGGCCAACGCCTGCCGGGATTGCTGGCAGGAGTGGCTGAAAGTCCAGCTCATGCTGGTGAACGAGTACCGTCTCGATCTCACCGATCCCCGCACCGACGAGATACTCGACCAGCAGGTGCTGGCGTTCTTCAACCTCGGAGAGCCCGACACGCCGGACCTGCCCGGTTCAATCCCGCCGCCTCATTCCGAATAATACCATCCCTTCCGTCAATACAGGTTGAAACGCAGCACCGGCGAGAAGAAGAACAGCGAGCGGCTCTGCCAGTCCTCGGGACTGGGATAGTAGATGTACTGGAAGTTGAGACCGATGAAACTGCTGATGAAGTACGTCGCCGAGGCGTAGATGCCGTTGCCCGCGTAGCCGAACGTCGTTTCAAACCTCGCGTATCCCTCTTTCATCGAGGACCGGTAGTTCATCAGGAACAGGATCAGCGCGCGCGTGACCTCGGTTTCCCCGGATTGTCCGGGCGTGACGCGGCGAGAGTCGTTCACGGAAGAGCTCCCGTCCTGTGCGTCCATTAAAACGGGGTGGAGACCGAAGTTGTAATCCACCAACTCGTCTCCCTCTTTTCTCATGCGCCGCATGTTGTAGG